>CALBPU010000165.1 GCA_937899395.1 uncultured Fretibacterium sp. | reverse complement strand
GTTATATTATAATTATATTTTATTTAATTTATGTTTAAAAAGGTCTGATAAAATTTAATGTATATTAAAATGTATATTCAGAGGCATATTTACGATTATTTGCCGTTTTTTTTAGTTTTTGTTATATTAACAATCATACTAGGACTCATATTTTTTAATCCTCTTGTATCTAGTGAAAGAAATAAATTTTTAAAAGACAGCTTTATGTTTTGCTTTGTGCTTTCTTTTTTAACAGTCGCAGGAGATTTTTTTATATTTCCCAATGTAAGTATGATCAAAACCTATATACCATATATGGGAGTAGGTTGGTCTATTGTTGCTGTACCAATAGCATATTTGTGGTGTATCATCTCATTCGCGGGTTTGTTTTTGGTATTAAGGTCAATACCCTTTTGCGGAAAAACTTTACAGTGGCTTATGTGGCTGTTGCTGACAATTCCAGCTAGACTATATTATTTCGTAACAAATGTTCCGCCTACTTACACTGATATTTTGAATCTTCTGAACGTTAGAATTGAGACAACTTTAGACACAATTTTACCAGTATTAACTCCTGAAATAATTTTTAAGGCGTGCCTGCCAAATATTATTATCTTAATCATTATGATAGTTTTGAAACTTCCCCAACCTAAGATAGCGAGTCAAAAGTTTCAGAGAGTTCTTGCGTTTTCGATAGGTGCTTTAATTTTTACTGGATATGTTATTGATCCTAGAGGAGAATATTTACGTCAGGATTCAATGACATACAGCATGAAAGTTTTCAGGGAAACATATAAAAATTTAAGTGAATATATTCTTTATATATCTCAAAACGACACTCAAAGAGCTGAATTTACCTACGTAAAAACGCATATTGCCCCCCCCCCCAAAAAAAAAAAATTTAGTTTTTATTCTTGATGAATCTGTTCGAGGTGATTATCTTTCAATCAATTCTCCCGAAACAAAAGCAACCACACTCCTTGAAAAATATCTTGACGATTATCCTACAAACTTTTTTAACTATGGCCTAATGCTTTCAACAGCTACGTATACTTTTATGTCAAGTTGTATTTTATTAACCGGAGTAAATCATATTCCTGACGTAAAACTCACAGCTTTTTCAGCCCCGACTCTCTTTGATATTGCAAAGGCAAACGGTTATAAGACTATAATGGTTGCATTACAAGGAGGCTATCCTGATTTTGTAATTCGCAGAACAGATTTAGATAGGATTGATGAAGTATATTGTGATGTTGAAGGTATTGGAGATGATCGTACATGGTTTGAAAAAAACGTAAGTGAGGATACTGAAGATATTAATATAGACTTTAATTCTATTGATGTTTTTCGTAAGCGTTTAATTTCTGAAAAAGGCATGTTTATATACTTTAACAAAGTGGGTCTTCACTCTCCTTATCAGAGACGTTATATTATGAACGACGAGAATAATATTTTCAAGCCTTGCTTGGCATATAAAGAGAGTTATAACGATTCAAAACGCAGAGAACTTATTAATACGTACAAAAACGCTATGCGTTATAACATTGACGGATTTTTCAAACATTTGCTTGGCGACAACCCTGAAGAACTGAAAGATTGCACAATAATTTACACTTCAGATCATGGAGAAAGTTTTTATGAAAACAACGTTGCTTTACATGGAAGAGGACTTTTTGAGCAAACAATCGTACCGTTTTTAATTTTCAGTACTGATTCATGGGTGCTTGAAAATTTGAAACGTCCTGATGAAATTCCCTTTACACTTCATCACATGAACATTGCTCCGACAATTCAGTCGATTTTATGCAAGGATTTAAATTATCATTCGGGAGATTATAGTTCACTTGTTTCAAGAGAAGATTTCAAAAAACCTCCGTTAATTTACATTAAAAGCGGAACAGCTTGGAACGGTGAAATATCTTCTCCTGTTTCAGTCGATGAAAAGGGAAAAATAATTTTACCGGTTGAAAAATACATGTACTAATTAATTCATGAGGGCTTCAATGATTAATGCTAGGCAGCAGCTAAGGAAAATAAAACGCTTTGAATAATCTGAAACGTCTCGGAAAAATGAAAGTGTTATAATTACGCAAAAAACGTAAAAAATTTTTCAGGAGCGTAATAATTTTTCATCATGATAACAAAACATCACGGACATCAACTTGATATGCTTCACGGTTCGTTGCTTGATAAAATTTTAATATTCGCGTTGCCTCTTGCAGCCAGCATGATGCTTCAACAGTTATTTAACTCGGCTGATGTTGCCGTAGTGGGGCGTTTTGACAGTCCTCAAGCTATGGCAGCAGTAGGAAGTAACGGAGCTGCAATAAATTTAATGGTAAATCTTTTTGTAGGTTTATCAATCGGAGCGAATGTTATTGTAGCAAAATATATAGGAAAGAATGAGATTGAAAAAATTCACGATGCCATTTACACTTCAATATCACTTGCATTAATAAGCGGAATAATATTGCTCTTGTGGGGTTTAATCGTAGCGAAGCCCCTTTTAACATTAATGAATACTCCAGAAGATATTATCGAGCTTGCAATAGTATATTTTAGGATATATTTTTTAGGAATGCCCTTTATAATGCTTTATAACTTCGGTTCGGCGATATTGAGAAGCAAAGGTGATAGCAAGAGGCCGTTATGGTGTTTAGCTGTTGGCGGTGTGATAAACGTAATTCTAAATTTAATTTTCGTGATAATATTCCGTTTAAGCGTAATCGGTGTAGCGCTTGCGACTGTAATTTCAAATATAGTC
>CALBPU010000164.1 GCA_937899395.1 uncultured Fretibacterium sp. | reverse complement strand
TCTTTTTTATATAAAATATCTCCCGAAGAATTTACTTCGTAATGTCCAGTACGTTCAATCTCCCAGCCTTGTGAAATTTCAATTTTTCGCGCTGCCCGTTCAAGAGCTTTTTTGCTGAAACCTCCTGCTGGTTTAATCGCCTTAAATGTTTCAGGCGATACGCGGTTCACGGCAACATGAACATGTAAATTATCCGTATCGGACTGCAAGCCCCAAACTGCCTGACAATCCTGTAAATTTAATTCAGTCAAAGCAATATTTACGGCTTCATCTACCTGCCCACTTGTAGGACTTTCATCTGAACGCCATGACAGAATAAAATGGAACGCAGGAGTCTTGCATCTGACGCTTTCAATAGCCAAAGATTCCATCTCAACTGCCGCCGTTTTGAAGTCGTTAATGTTCTGTTTTCCGGCGTATAAAACTGCGCCTTGAGAATGACCTGTTATCCCAAGACAATAATTTATTAAATCCTTAAAACTACTCCTGCCGTCCTTGCGCGGTTTAGGAATTTTTCCTATCATGATATCTTCCTTTCAAGCGCATGGGCGTATGACGTTATGGCTTCAAGAGCTTCTGCCATTTGCTCACTGTAAATTCCGTTCGTTTCGTTATAAAGATGCTTAATAAGTCCACCAAGCCTTCTGAGTTCTTTCAAGACATTAATATCTGATTTTGCAACAATACGGATATTATATGCCCGTCTTCGTAAGTACTCTGAAATTGAAAGTCCCGATAATTCAGAGACCATCTTTATGAGCGTATATTCCTTACTTGTTACCCTTAAATATAACCTTAAATTACGCACTGAACGTTTCATTTTTACCGCCTTAATTCAAAAAATTTTCTGGTTCAGGTGGTTATCCCTGACAAGCACAATGCGAGAGACTGTCCACAGCCGATTGCATTACGAACTCCCTTTGTCTGCAAATTACGAAGTGATTTGTACGGCAAAGGGACTGCTTGTCCAAGTTACCTTTCGTTTCTACTGCACCATTTTTTTTAAGTATAAAGGTTCGCTTTTAATTATTCCTGTACGGAATATTCCTGAACGGAATATTTTTTTTCACCGTGTTAATCTCGTTTTCAAATATCGCAAAAGGAGGAATTTATTTGGAAAGTGTTATGACAAAAAAAGGGCACGAAGTTTTGATAAATTTTGAAACTCTTGAAGAAATTAAAAATAATCTTTTTGAGCTTCCCAAAAAACAACGTTCCCTATTAACAATAGAAGACGCTGTTACTTACCTTTTGCCGAGTATTCTCAATGCAAAAGATAAGAATTATTCAGAAGCAGAAATTTTGGAACTCTTTGCGCAAGTCGGACTGAATTTCAACAAAAGCGCGGCTATGAATTTTTGGCGTACTTTTAAGTCAATGACACAAGGAAAAAAACACAAAAAACACATCAATAAAAAAATTTATATTGAAGACAGTGATGGCAATTTGGGAGCAGATTTGGAAGACATCGATACGTCAATAAACGCTGATGTCCTAACAAATGCTATTAAAAATGTGGACAGCACAGAACCCGAAGTTTTTGTATCAAAAATTTATGAAGAACTCAGAAAATCATTGCCTGATGTCGATGAAAACGACAAAAACAATGAAGCCAATGAAACAGCACACAGCAGTGCTTACTTTGAAGTAAAACCTGATACGGAGGATTTATAAAATGCGTTCTTTGTATTTTGTAACGGGAGGCAAAGGCGGCGTTGGCAAGAGTATTTTAAGTATGCTTCTTGTGGACTTTTTGACACAATACTTAAAGAAGAAAATCATTCTCATTGAAAGCGATACAAGCAACCCTGATGTCGGCAAAACTTTTGTTAATAATGATGATGTGGAAGTCATTTTTCTCTCGCTCGATAATGCTGACGGCTGGATTGAACTTGTTAATTATTGTGAAATAAAAGATAAGGATATTGTGATAAATTTTGCCGCCCGTTCGGGAGAAGCAATCAAAAAATTTGCAGGAACTTTAATCGGGAGTCTTGAAGAACTTAATATGGCTTTAATCACATTTTGGCTTATCAACCGTCAGAGGGACAGCGTTGAACTTCTCAAAGAGTATATGGAGGCTGTGCCGGGCGAATTGCACGTTGTCAGAAATACTTTTTACGGCGAGCCGCATAAATTTGAGCTTTTCAATAATTCAAAACTAAGGAGCGAGGCAGAAAAACGTGGCGCAACTATCGACTGTCCCGATCTTGCTGACCGTGTTGCCGATGATATGTATTCAGGTCGTCTATCAATCGCAAAAGCCGCTGTCGAAATGCCGCTTGGTAACCGTGCCGAACTAAAACGCTGGCGGTCTCTTGGCTGGAAAATGTTTGATGACATCGGCATAGGCAAAAATGCCGCTTAATTAAATGTCATGACACAGGATTTTAATGAAACTGAACAGACTTCATTTGAGGACTTTGAAACGAAAAAATCTGAGAGCCTTTTGTCTGCTTTTTTCAATGACTGCAACGATGAAGAACAAAAGATTATTAACGAATTTGCTCAACTTAGCGGTATTAGAGCCAATGACGCTGTTTGGATTTTCGTCAAAGTATTTTTCGGAATTAACCGCGCAAATAATACGCTTCCGCAGAGAATTTCTGACGCGCTCGATGCCAAAAAGAATGAAATTATCGAAGCAGTAAGGCAATTTGCTGTTTCTGCCGTTGAAGACGAAACTCAAAAAGCCCTGCCAAATTTATCGGATTCGCTAATGAAGATTTCTCAGAATTTTTTGAATCAGCAAAGGAAAAGGGCGTGGATTTACGACTTCTTCGTTCCCATTGCCTGTGCCTGTTTGGGAATTTTCTTTCTGTGTCTTATTTCGTTTGTCGGCGGCGCGGCTGTTGCAGGAAAAGGCTGGGGGCATTCCCCTGTCGAAGCCCTGTTGAACGCCCCTGCTGGCTGGATTATTCCGCTTGCTCTTATACCAGTCTGCGGCGTTGCTTTATTTCGCGGACTTACTGAACAGGGCAAAGGCAGGTTAATAAATTTAATGGCTGCGTTAATCATGGCGTTTTTGTTTTTATGCGTCCTTATTCACATTCTTTAAGCAAATTTCAAGTGCTTAAAGAGGAGTGTTTTTTATGGACAAAATTTTTGCGAACGCAATGATTTATTTTCGCAAAAAAGCTCATTTAACGCAGAGCGAACTGGCAATCAGGACTGGAATAACGCAGTCGGCAATTTCAAAACTTGAAGATGGTGCTTACTGGCCCAACAAAATTACCATTTCAAAATTTTGCGAAGGCGTGGGAATTTCCGGCAACGAATTTTGCTTGTATATGGGGCTTCAGCTTATAGCAAGTGCTTTTAAGTCGGTCATATGGCTCTCTTACGATGAGGAGGAAGATTAAAACGGTTGAAATCAATAACACTGCTAACGAGGTAAACAGGCGCAATCTCGAAAAACTGCGCCGTGAAATGGGCGAAACTGTCAGGAAAGCTATGGACGATCCGCAGGTCATTGAAATCATGCTGAATCCTGACGGCAAAGTATGGGTTGACAAAATCGGCTTAGGGATGACATATCTTTGCGATATGTCTGATGTTCAGGCTTTACAGATGCTTGGAACTGTCGCACATATGCTGGGGACTGTAATCAATTATCACAATCCTGTCGTTGAGGGCGAACTTCCCGGAGATGGAAGCCGAGTCGAGGGCGTTATTCCTCCAATCGTACCTAATCCTGCTTTTAATATCCGCAAAAAAGCCTCCGCTGTCTTTCCTTTTGCTGAATATATTAAATCAGGCCGCGCAACTGACGGGGACATTCAGATTCTTTGCGAAGCCATTTCATCACGGAAAAATATTCTCGTTGTCGGCGGCACTGGCACGGGCAAAACTACGTTCGTCAATGCAATCATCAATGAGATGAAAACTTTAACACCCAAACACCGCCTGTTGATTCTTGAAGATACCCTTGAGTTGCAATGCTCTATGGAAAATTTTGTTTCCATGCGTACAAGTTCGGATAAATCCATGCAGGATTTATTGAAAATCACCATGCG
>CALBPU010000163.1 GCA_937899395.1 uncultured Fretibacterium sp. | reverse complement strand
CACAAACAAATTCAGACGGAAGAGTAAATACTCCCTCATCAGAAATCGTTATATCATCAACGAGTTTATCATCAACGTAAACGTCAATGCTTAATGCAGAAACTTTTATTGTCGTCCCGTTGTTCCCAATCCATTCACCTATTATAAATATTACAGGCTGTTCAGCTTTGACCTCAAATAAATCTTCGTCTTTTCCTTCACCCTGACTTAAAATATCATCGCTCGAAATTTTAAGCTCGGTTTTTGGAATAACAAAGCCTTTTGTTGTATCGTCAAATTGAGAAGATTTTGATTTTACTGCGGCAACATCAAAATAATCGTCGTCATCGTCATAAATTGTTACGGTAAATTTCTTTGAAAGCGATAAACTGTTTGAACTTTTAACTACGAGAGTGAATGTAAACGTCCCGACCTTTGAAGGCGTGCCTGTAAGTTTAAGGGTCGTGCCTGTCGAATTGCTTTTCAGTTTCAACCCTGTCGGTAAAGTCCCGCTGCTCTTTGTCCATGTATATGGTGAAGTTCCTCCACTAACTTTGATAGAACCTGTGTAATCTTTATCAATTATTCCGTTGTCAAAAGTTCCGCTGATTTTAAGTTTTGCAGCTGCTTTGATTGTTACAGTGAAGGATTTTGAAACTGTAGCTCCGTTTGTGTCAGTGGCTTTCAAAGTGAAATCAAATGTCCCTGCCTTAGTCGGAGTGCCTGACAAATAAGCTTTTGTTTTTGTCGAATTGTAAGTAAGCTTCAAACCCGTCGGAAGCGTTCCCGATTTTTTCCATGTATACGGTGCTTTTCCTCCTGTTACTGTGAAAGTCTTTTTGGTGTAAGCAGTCCCTACAGTTCCATTGCTGACACTTCCGCTCATTGTAGGTTTCGTTATCGTTACAGTAAAGGATTTTGAAACTGAAGCTCCGTTTGTGTCGGTTGCTTTGAGTGTAAACATGAAATCGCCTGCTTTAGTCGGAGTACCTGATAAATAAGCCTGAGTTTTTGCAGAATTATAAGTGAGTTTCAAGCCATTCGGAAGAGTTCCGCTCTTTGTCCAAGTATATGGTGCTGTTCCTCCTGTTACTTTGAATGTCTTTTTAGCATACGCAGCTTTGATAACACCATTACTGACCGTTCCGCTCATTGTAGGTTTCGTTATTGTAACTGTGAAAGATTTTGAAGCTGTATTGCCATTTGAATCTGTAACCTTCAACGTAAAATCAAACGTTCCTGCTTTAGTCGGAGTGCCCTTGAGAGTCGCTTTAGTTTTTGCGGAATTGTAAGAGAGTTTTAAGCCCGTCGGAAGAGTGCCTGATTTTTTCCAAGTGTAAGGAGACGTGCCACCGCTTAGTGTTAATGCTGACGAATAAGCCTTCTTTATAACTCCTGACGCGGTTAATGTTCCTGAAATTTTAAGAGGCGCAGCGTAAGGTTCGCTGGGATCAACTACAACATTATTGGAAACTTTTCCGCTTTCCCATGTATTAAGTGCATATATTGCACCTTTTTTTGTTCCTGTGAGATTAACTTTTACATAGTTGTTTGTACATTCCCCTGAACAAAAAACAGCCGCAATCCCTCCTGCATATACGGAGCCTGATGACGAAGCTGTAGCTTTTACACTTGTAGGAGAGTTATAACCTACTTTGCAGTTATTCAGAATAGTTTTATCACTTGCTAGGCCGACTATACCGCCTGCACATAAACTTATAATTGAAGAGTCGCTTAGAGAACTTAAAATAACAGTTCCGTCAAAAATACAATTTTCAATAGTTCCATCATTTATAATTCCGCAAATTCCTCCCAAACAATAACTGGCGTTTGCTGCAACATATTCGACTGTGCCTGATACACGTAAATTTTTTATTGTTCCGCGTTCTACAAAACCGAATAATGCTCCTTCAGGCAGAATGTATGTTTGACTGAGTTTATTGAATTTGCTAATGTTTATTTTTATTGTATGTCCGTTGCCGTCAAAATTTCCTCTGAAAGCCCGTCCTTCATAGTAGCTAATCCCCCAATGTGAATAGGTATCAATATAGAATTTATACGCATTGCCTATAGGACCCCAATCTGTATATTCTGTAATATCTATGTCATTTGTAAGTTTATAAAATCCTGCGTAGCTAATCTTACCGGAATTAATATCATCTCTAACTCTTGCAAGCACAGCCGCCGAAGGAATTTCCCAAGCCGTTGACTCACTGTAGCCAGCATTTTCCCAGCCTGCCTCACCGTAAACAACAGCAAAAGCTCCTGAAGCCATCGACACTATCAATAAGCACGACAGCAAAACACAAACGAATTTTTTCATGTGAAAAACTCCTTTCATAAAATAATTTTTTTTGAAGAAAAGTTAATATTTTTTTTATATCATAATTTCAAATTTTTAGCAAGCAAAAAAAAACGGCCTTAAATTTTTTCAGACCGTTTTGAAATGCTTAATAATATATGCTTCCGAAATGTGTTTCGTCTTCTTTTACTCGTTCATTGTAAAAAATTACCTGTCTCACTAATGCCATTGATGGCCCTCGCTTAACTTTTTTCTTCATCTCCTCAACCATTTCGGGCTTGCCTTGAAAAATTACTTCAACCCTTCCGTCCGATAAATTCTCAACGCTCCCTGTTAATCCTAAACGTTCCGCCTGTTCACATGCCCAATAACGATAACCTACATGTTGAACCCGTCCTGCTACTAACGCTCTTACTCTCACATAATCTCTTTTATCGTCGTAATTCATGGTCTTAATATTTTAATGTCGGTTTGTTTTGTAATACAGCACTTCCGTTTTTCGCAAAACTTATTGTCATGGCCGTTATATATTTTTCAAGGAACTGCGAAATTTCTGCTTCGTTCATTTTCAAATCCAATTTCGTTAATGCACGGTTTATTACTGAGAACAAATTTAATTTGCTCAAATGATTTTCTTCAATCTCCCGTATAACTTCCTGCAAAACTATTTCAGTCTTTAATTCAACGTTCCCTGCCCTGAAAAATTCATCAATGTAAAAAAACGGTATGTCATTATTTTGAAGTCTTTGATAGTAAGCTTGGCTGCAATTATCGTATTCAAGCATCACCAAAAATTTTACTTCAGGTGTTAATTCGATTAACGGCCAAAAATCACAATCGCTCGAAATTATTACGGCCGAGTCAATAGCTTCACCGTTTACCCTGCTCTCTGCAACTTCTCTGTAAAATTTTATCGCCAATGCTACATCTACCGCTGATTTTTCCTCTTTAACCCTGTCTGTCATGTAATATTCAAGCGGTAAATTTTCGTTGCGTCTTAATGCCCGCCATTGTGATGAAGTATGTTCATCATCAACCAAAAGAATTTTCGTTATCTTGTTAATCACTCCTTTCGATTCTAAATCTTTCATCATTCCGATGACTTTACAGGGATCAGCATTCTCACAATCTATCGCAAGCATTACTCTTTCAGCTCTGGCAAAAAATTCTTCAGGATCTGTAATCGCTGCGTCGCCTGCCTCAGTTACCTTGCTCATATCGTAAAATCTGTCGCGGTTTCGTTCGTATAAAATCGGCAAAAATTTCGCATCATCTCTCAAAATATTTCCGTCTCCTTCATCAGGATACCAGTTTATATATGATTGATACGGATATAAATCTCTAAATTCGCTGTAGGATTTCGCAGCCTCTTTATTGCCCTCAATAGGCCCGTAACGACCGTAG
>CALBPU010000162.1 GCA_937899395.1 uncultured Fretibacterium sp. | reverse complement strand
CCTCTACACTCCCACAATCGACACATTTTACTTTTACATAAGCCACGTTAATCACGCCTAAATTTTTATGGAGTTATTTTATTATAAAAAATCATTTTAAGCCACTACCAAAATTCCAAACATTTCCGGGGACTTTTTCAGTTTTATATAGCTGTGGTGGATTTTTCCTGTAATCAATTAATTTGCGTTTTAGGCCTGTCTTTGCTTCTACCAAAATATCTTCATGGTTAAAGGTATATTTTGATTTTGCATTTTTGTTAATCATCAAAATAGGTTCATACAATGATCCATATATTTTTTTGCTTTGAACACCCGAGCTATCATAAGCCCATACAATACGACAAAGGACATTATAGTTTACAGAGACATATACGTCCAAGTATGCCATATGTTGAGTTGCTGTATTCAAAGCTACAACCATCAACAAAAAGTCTATTGAAATCGAATTGAATTGATTTAACAAACGAAAATGGTGTAATATTATCAACAATAGTTTCGCTTTTGGACTGCGAGGAAATCGTTGGATACAGGTCTAGCGTTAGTTGAACAGGTTCATTCATTTGCGTAGAATTATTTATTCCTCAAGTTCCGGCAATATCGTTTCATATTCGCTTTCATAGGCATGAGCTTTCGCGGTTTTCTTCATGATCTTTGTAACTTCTGAAGCTGCCTGATTGATCAATTCAACTGTACCTGCTCCTCCTACACAGCCTCCCGGACACGCCATTCCTTCAAGCAAATATCCGTCATATTTTTTCGCCTTAGCAAGCTGTAACATCTTTCGGCAATTATCAAGCCCTTCTGCATGTTCAACTTTGATTTCAAGTTCAGGGTGCGTGTGTCTGATGCAGTTCACTACTGCTGAAGCAACTCCTCCACTAACTGCAAACCCTCGACCGTCAGCGCTCGCTGAATTTGGTACCGGCATTTCCTCAAGCGAATCAAAATCTACTTCCTTCGCTGCAAACATTCCTAAAACTTCCTCAAATGTTAAAACAAAATCAATATCGCTTCTTACAGTTCTGCGGCTTGCTTCAAGTTTTTTCGCTGCACACGACCCGATAAACGCAACTTTACATTCGGGATGTTCCTCTATTATTGCCCTTTCAAGAAAAACGCTGTCTCTATATGTTGAAACTTCTCCGGGAATTATTCTGTACGGTATCAAATCCATCTCGGATAAATCACCGTCTTTGTAATTGTATGAAAGTCTCGCTACTTCAGTGAAAATTTGCACCTTATATCGTTTATCGAAGTGTGAATACCCCTCATTCCCATTTTATTAGCCTTCATTCAAATTTTTAATCTCTAAAATGCTGCGTAATCGTTATCTTTCAAATCAGCTATTTGTACTGCGGAAGGTGAAGCACTATGAAGGTAATTTGATTGAGGTTTAAGAGGAATAATAGAACCTTGACGTACTCACCCATACCTGAAGGTAGGGGATTCTGGTATCAACAAACCTTGCGCTCTTGCGAATGTCTTACGGGTTCTCCTCCAATGGTTGACGCCCCAACCACATTTACTGCAAAAACATTTAGCATAGAAATTATATAATAAAACGCTAAAAAAGCAAGCGGCTTATCCTCATGACTAAAGTCAAGGGCTTGTGCCGAATTTTCGGTCAACTTTATAAGCCATTTGAAAATTTTACGCCTCCTTAATAAATGTTTAATAATATAATTATGTTAATATTCTATTGAAAAATTTTTGTATTTCAAGAAAGGAAATATTAACATGAAAAAATTTTTAACGATTTTAATATTTTTGTTGATGTTTTTTTGTTCGGGAATTTTTGAGGCTGAAGCTGAAATTGATCCGACGAAAATTTTGAACTCAATGACTTTGCGTGAGAAGGTAGGACAGTTATTTATAATTCGGCCTGACCAGCTTGATACTGATTTAACGTGTGATGAAATTCATGACTCAAAAACTATCGGCGTTAAAGCTCTGAATAATAAAATTCTTGAGACATTAAAAGAATATCCTGCCGGAGGTTTTATATTATACAGAAAAAATATCGACACTCCGAAACAGTTAAAGAATTTCACGAAGGCTTTGAAAAATTCTTGTGAAGTTATGCCGTTAATGACGATTGATGAAGAAGGAGGATTAATTTCGAGAATTGCTAACGCTAAAAATTTTAACGTTAAAAAATTCAAAAGTCCTGAAGCAATGGCTCAACAAAAAATTACCCGTAAAGCTGCCGAAACAATCGGAAAATATCTCAAAGATTACGGCTTCAATATGGATTTCGCACCTTTAGCCGACATTAATACAAATCCCGAAAATATTGTCATAGGCAACAGAGCTTTTGGAAATAATCCCGAAACTGTTTCAAAGAATGTCAATGAATTTCTCGACGGTTTACATTCGCAAGGTGTAGCAGGAAGCCTTAAACATTTTCCCGGACACGGCGACACTAAAGATGATACACATTCGGGATATGTTGCGATTGAAAAGACATGGGAAGAATTATTGAAGGCTGAAATAATTCCTTTCCGTGAAAATTTTGCAAAAGCCGACAGCATTATGACAGCTCACATAACTTTGAAAAAAAACACTCATGATAATTTGCCCGCAACTCTTTCACACGAATTAATAACAGGAAAATTACGAAAGGAACTCGGTTATGACGGAATAATTATTACTGATGCAATGATGATGAAGGCAATCACGAATCATTATTCCTCAGGTGAAGCGGCTTTAATAGCATTTGAGGCCGGAAATGACATTTTGTTAATGCCCTATGATTACAGAGAGGCTTTTAACGCAATATATGAAGCTGTAAAATCGGGTAAAATTTCGGAACAGAGATTAAATGAAAGCGTGATGAGAATTTTGAAACTGAAGCAAAAAATTCAAGATGTTAAATGGTGGCAGAAAACAATCGTTTATCAAATATATCCTAAAAGTTTTCTTGACACTAACGGAACAGGAACAGGCGATATTAACGGTGTAACAGAAAAGCTTGATTACCTGAAAAATTTAGGAATAGGGGCAATATGGTTGACCCCTGTTTATCCTTCACCAATGGTTGATAACGGATATGATATTTCGGACTATACAGGAATTAATCCGTCATTCGGAACGATGAAGGACTTTGAAAATTTGATTTCGGAAGCTGAGAAACGAAATATAAAAATCGTAATGGATTTAGTTTTCAATCACACTTCGGATAAACATAAATGGTTTTTGGAATCGAAATCGAGCCGTGAAAATTCAAAATCGGATTGGTATATATGGAGAGATGCAAAACCGGACGGTTCAGCTCCTACAAACTGGAGAGCGATATTCGGAGGAAGTGCTTGGACATGGTGCGATGAAAGACAGCAATATTATCTTCATACATTCGCAAAAGAACAGCCCGATTTGAATTGGGAAAATGAAAATGTCAGACGGGCATTATATGACGCAGCGAATTTTTGGCTGTCAAAAGGAGTTGGAGGTTTCAGAATCGACGCTATAACATACATAAAGAAGCCTGAAAAATTTGTAGACGGAAAACCTGACGGAAAAGACGGAACTGTTAATATTCATTTAATGACAGCTAATCAACATGGAATTTTGGATTTTTTACATGAATTTAAGAGGGAAGTTTTTGAAGGGCATGATATTTTCGCAGTAGGAGAAGCTAACGGTGTTAAACCTGAAGAATTAAATAAATGGGTCGGATATGACGGAGTGTTCGATATGCTGTTTGAATTTAGCCATGTTAATTTACCGTTCAAAGATTCTGAAATATGGTGTTATCCGAAAGAATGGACGCTAAAAGATTTGAAGAGTGTATTAAGAGCAAGTCAAAACGCTACGAAGAATAACGGTTGGTACCCGATATTCTTTGAAAATCACGATCAGCCTCGAAGCGTTAATCATTTTTTCCCCGAAGGTGCAGACACTGTTAAAGCAGCGAAAGCACTTGCAGTAATTTTAATGACTATGAGAGGAACACCGTTTATATATCAAGGTCAAGAATTGGGAATGTCAAATGTAAATTGGAACGACATTTCGATTTACGATGATATTTCGTCAAAAGGTCAATATAATTTTGCAGTTAATGAAGGATTTACATCTGATGAAGCAATGAAATTCGTTAAATATTTCAGCAGAGATAACGCACGCACTCCTATGCAATGGAATGACAAAATTAACGCAGGATTTACATTTGAAAACGTAAAAACATGGCTTCCTGTAAATGAAAATTATGTTGAAGTTAATGTTGAAGCCGAAGAAAAAGACGAAAATTCAGTTCTGTCATTCTACAAAAAGCTGAAAGTTCTCCGTGAAAATAATAATGCGCTGATACTTGGAGATTATAATGAGATTTTAGAGGAGGACGAAAATATATTTGCCTTTGAACGTTCGTTAGGTGATGAAAAGGTTACTGCGGTTGTGAATTTTTCGTTGAAGCCTGTAAAACTTCCTGATAATTTCAAAGGGAAAAATTTAATTCTCAGTAGCGAAAATTTTGCAAACGAAAACGAATTATCACCGCTTGAAGCACGAATTTACAAATAGCCATTAAAAAACTCTGAAGCCTAAACAACTTCAGAGCCTTTTACTTTAAGAGCGGAAGACGGGATTTGAACCCGCGACCCCAACCTTGGCAAGGTTGTGCTCTA
>CALBPU010000161.1 GCA_937899395.1 uncultured Fretibacterium sp. | reverse complement strand
ATATTCAATTCTCTTTCGGTCATCAAGCATCTCTGCCGTAAGAATCCTGAAGAAGCGACGAATGCGATTGACGAATTTTCCGCTTATCTACGCGACAGCACTGACTTTATGAACGGTACAGACCTGATTCCCGTTTCTCGTGAAATTGACCTCGTTAAGCATTATTTCTATATGCAGCAAAAGAATTACGGCGATTCCATTTCCTTTGAGTGTGACGCTGCAGATACAGACTTCAAGGTGCCGCCATTTACTATTCAGACCTCTGTTGAGAACTCAGTTAAACACGGGCTGCGTTCCAAGGTGATGAGCAACGGAGTTCTCAGGGTTAAAACCTACCTTGACGGAAACCGACATATTATTACTATTGAAGACAACGGCGCGGGCTTTGATACAGGTATTCTTGATGACAGCTCGCAGAGTGAGCACGTTGGCATTAAAAACACCACCGAGCGACTGCGCTTCTTATGTAACGGAACAATGAATATCCAAAGTGAAATCGGAAAAGGAACCAGGGTTACTATAAGCATTCCCGAGGAGAAAAAATGATGAAAATTTTGATTGTTGATGATGTCGCTTATCTGAGAGAAGAATTGCGGGAATTGTTGGACCGAGTCTGTCCCGGGAACGAATACTGCGAGGCTGATAACTTTGACAGCGCAGTCAAATATCTGAAGGATAGCCATTTTGATATTGCTTTTTTAGATATTCAGATACCGGGAAAAAACGGCTTGAAGATTGCCGAGAAAGCAAAACAAATCAGTCCCAAGACCAATATCGTAATGGTTACTGCGTTCAGCGAGTATGCAATGGAAGCGTTCAAGCTCTTTGTCAGCGGATATCTGTTGAAGCCCGTGACTGATAAAGATTTAATCGACGTGCTTGACAATTTACGAAATCCCGTGTCAAATCCTGATATTCAAAAGCTGAAAGCTACCTGCTTCGGTAATTTTGAAGTGTTTTCAGAAGGAATACCATTTAAATTCAAGCGTACAAAAAGCAAAGAGCTGCTGGCGTATTTGATAGCACTGAAGGGCGCTTCGGCAAACAGAAATGAAATATGTGCTAACTTATATGAAAATATGCAGACAGAGCGCGCTAACACTAATTTCCGTCAGGCTTTTGCATCATTAAAAAAAGACCTGTCAAAGCAGGGCTTTGAGAAAGTGTTGGTACATAACAGCAACAACGTTTATTCCGTTGATACAGATATGCTGGAGTGCGATTATTACGATTTTATTACGGGAAAAGCAAGTGAAGAAAACCGTTATCGCGGCGAATTTATGAAACAGTACAGTTGGGCAGAGCAGTATATTTTTTCGCTCGAAAACTTTTAAGGAGAAGCATTACGAAAAAGCAGGCGGAGCTTGGCTGATACGCCGGTCGACCGGCGGCGGTGCTGAGGGAGGCGTCTTCATTGGCTATGGCGTTGCCATCGTTCTTAGCCTCATCGCATTTATCGCAACGAACAAAATTAAGAAACAGGAGAGATATGTTTAATGTTTAATACAAAAAATAAATTCTGGCAAAAGGTGCAGTCCAATGTAATTTTCATAGCTTTTGCCGAACTGCTAATCTACAATGTGGGGCTGCTGATTGTGTATCGTGTGAGGGCGGTACTGGATCCGTTCACACCTCTTGTAGGTGAGGAGTATCAGTTCGGGGCGTACTACAGCCTCTACTTCTGGCTCATCATCCCAATCATCATGACACTGGTCTTCATGAGATTGACCTGTAGGAAGGCACTTCGCGTTTTTACAGAGGGTAGTTTCAAAAAGAAGCTGGGCTCATGGGCTACAGGCTTCGCACTTGGCTTCCTAAGTATCGCAATCCTGGACTTTGTCGGCTACCTTTCAGGGACCAGGACTATCGTCTTCGGTGAATTCAACTGGCGCATTATCCCGATGCTGCCGTTGGTTTTCATTCAAGCCTCGGCAGAGGAGATGCTGCTGAGAGGATATGTACCGTCGGTGATGGAAGAAAAGCACAGTTTAGATACCATTTGCTTTGTCAGCGGTACCTTGTTCATCTTCCATCATATTATCAATATGATTTATTACGGATTTGATGCAATGTTCTGCCTGAACATCTTTCTGATGGGCATCTTGTATTGCCTTTATGTGAAATGGTCAGGGAACTTCTGGATAAGCAGCGGTGCCCACACAGGATGGAATTATACGTTGCTATGTTTGATTGGTCCCGGAGAAGAAGGCGACTTTCCCGGGATTATCGGGGGAACAGCGAAAAGCAATATCTGGTTCTACAGTGAGACAGGCGGCTTTCAGGGAACAATTGCGACAACGGTGCTGATTTCGGTACTTATAATTCTGATGCTCTATATGATACACAGAAGAGCCGGGAAAGCAGAAATAATATCTCTTAAGGAGGTATCGGGACAGGACTGATTTTTTGAGCATTTTCCCTATATGACCGACAATGGAGCTTTCGGAACGGAGTACTAATCGACTTCATAAACGCAATAAAATAAGGAAACGACCATGCAGGAGCATTTCGCTCTTACACGGTCGTTTTTCTGTTGACTTGAAGAAGGTCGGCTTAATTTGATTATTTTTGCAAAGCCCTAAGTTCAAGCTGTAACAGCCATGTTTTCCCTCTTTTTCTTTGAGCTCTTCATTCCTAAAGCTGTAACAGCTGCGCC
>CALBPU010000160.1 GCA_937899395.1 uncultured Fretibacterium sp. | reverse complement strand
TTGCTAAAGCAACAACAAAAACAACTCAAACTGAAAAGACATTTGATTACAACAACGATATAAATTATTTACAGAATCAAAATTTTGTTGTACCAGACACTGAAACTGATTTTGTTAATGGCGAAAAATCTTTCATTAACCTAAAAGTGTTAAGTGAAGACATTTTATGGCAAGGTAAAGGCAAGGACGAGGATTTAATTGGGGTTCGTGCTAATAAAGCATTAAATTTTGTGATTGAGAACGTTCCTTCAGATATGAAAATCGTTATTGATGATAAACCTTTTGATGAAATTGAAATTTTTGTTAATTTTGATGAAGGCAGCTTCACAATTCCTGCTGAATTTGTAAGTGATGATTTCAAGGTTAGAGCTGAAAATGATAAAATAAAAACTAATGAAATCTTTATTTCTGTTGAAAAGGAGCTTCAAATATGAATGAAAAAAAATATAATGAACTTTGAAAACGTAGCACTTAATGAACAAGAGGACGCTCTCATAATTCTAGATCAGACAAAATTACCTTGCGAAATTAAGATGCTTCACTTAAAAGATTTGAAGGATATATGGCAGGCAATTTATAAATTACAGGTTCGAGGCGCTCCTGCAATAGGAATTGCGGCAGGTTTCGGTTTATATTTAGCTGCTAAAAATATTGATACAAATGATTACGAATCATTTTTCTCAAAATTTCACGAGGCTAAAGAATTTTTGAACTCATCTCGACCTACCGCCGTTAATTTGTCTTGGGCTCTCAACAGAATGGAAAAAATTGTCATCAATAATCACAACAAAAATATCTCCGAAATTAAAGAGTTATTACGAGAAGAATGTATCGCAATTAAAACCGAAGATATTTTCACTTGCAAAAAAATCGGTGAGTATGGATTAACGTTAATTAAAAACGGAGACGGAATTTTAACTCATTGCAACGCAGGTCAATTAGCAACTTCAAAATACGGAACTGCTTTAGCTCCTATTCATTTAGGACGTGAAAGAGGCATGAATTTTCGTGTATATTGCGATGAAACAAGGCCGTTATTACAAGGTGCTAGGCTTTCAACGTTTGAATTAATAGCCGATGGAGTTGACACGACTTTAATTTGCGACAACATGGCCTCCCAAGTTATGAAAAACGGTTGGATTAATGCGGTGTTCGTCGGAGCAGACAGGATTGCTGCAAACGGTGATTCATGTAACAAAATCGGTACGTCAGGTTTAGCAATCTTGGCGAAATATTACGGCATTCCGTTTTACGTCCTTGCTCCTACTTCAACGATAGATATGAACATCTCAAAAGGTAGCGACATAATCATCGAACAAAGACCCTCTGAAGAAATTACTGAAATGTGGTACGAAAAGCGAATGGCTCCGAACGATGTTAAAGTTTATAACCCTGCTTTTGATGTTGCTGATAATGAATTGATAACAGGAATAATCACTGAATACGGAATTGCACGTCAACCATTTTCAAAGAGCCTTGAAGAAATTTTCAAGTCTGCAAAAAATAATAAGAGAGGTTAAATTTTAATGAAGGATATTTTAACTGCACCGTTTTTAACCGAGATGATTCGTACAACTACAAACATGTATAATCACGGTTGGGACGAAAGAAACGGCGGTAATATTTCATTATTGCTCACTGAAAATGAAGTATCTGAATATTGTGATGTGAATAAGGTTTTACGAGTAATTCCTACCGGCTTCAAAACTCCTGAATTAGACGGCAAATATTTTCTCGTTACAGGTACAGGAAAATATTTTAAGAATGTTCAATATAATCCTGATATAAATCTCGGTCTCGTTAAAATTATTGATGAAGGTGAGAACGCGGAATTATTATGGGGCTTTTCAGACGGAGGAAAATTTACGAGCGAATTTCCGACACATATGATGAGCCATGCCGCAAGATTAGCAGTTAATCCCGATAACAAAGTCATTATGCACTGCCACCCTAATAACATTTTAGCGATGACTTACGTTCATTCACTCGATGAAAAAGAATTTACGAGAACTTTATGGCAAATGTGTACAGAATGTATAATAGTGTTTCCTGACGGTGTTAATGTTCTTAAATGGATGTTATGCGGAACTAACGAAATCGGAATCGCTACTGCGGAAAAAATGAAAACAGCACGTCTTGTTGTGTGGGCACAGCACGGTTTATACGGAGCTGGCGCAGATTTAGATGAGGCGTTCGGATTGATAGAGACGGCGGAGAAGGCTGCGGAAATTTACATGAAAATCGCTCACCTTCCTTTAATCAACACAATTACAGATGAACAAATGCACCTCTTAGAGGTAAGATTTAACGTGAAAGCGCGTGAAGGATATTTGAAATAAAATTTTAAGGAGGAATTTTTTATTATGGCAAGTCGTATCGTTCTTAATAACATTTCTTATCATGGAAAAGGCGCAATCGAAAACATTGTTCCCGAACTCAAAGCTCGCGGAAAGAAAAAAGTTTTTGTTTGTACTGATGCAAGTTTGGTGAAATTCGGAGTATCGAAAAAGGTAACTGACCTTCTCGACAAAGCCGGATTGGCTTACGAGGTTTACAGCGACATTAAACCTAATCCAACTATCGAGAATGTTCAAAACGGTGTAGCGGCATTCAAAAAGGCTGAAGCTGATTCAATCGTCGCAATCGGCGGAGGTTCTGCAATGGATACAGCTAAAGCAGTCGGAATTATAATTAACAATCCTGAATTTGCTGATGTTCGTTCACTTGAAGGAGTTGCTCCTACAAAATCACACGCCGTATTCACAATCGCAGTTCCTACAACAGCAGGTACAGCAGCAGAAGTTACGATTAATTACGTTATAACCGACGTTGAAAAGAAGCGCAAATTTGTTTGTGTTGATACAAATGACATTCCCGAAATCGCAGTTGTTGATCCCGACATGATGTCATCAATGCCAAAAGGTTTAACGGCCTCAACAGGTATGGACGCTTTAACACATGCAATCGAAGGTTATATTACAAAGGGAGCTTGCGCAATAAGCGACATGTTCCACCTTGAAGCAATAAGATTAATCAGTCATAGTTTAAGAGGAGCAGTTGAAGGAACTCCTGAAGGCCGTGAAGGAATGGCGCTCGGACAATATATTGCGGGAATGGGCTTCTCAAATGTCGGACTTGGAATTGTTCACAGCATGGCACACGGACTTTCAGCACTTTACGACACGCCTCACGGTGTAGCTTGTGCAATAATTCTTCCGTACGGACTTGAATATAACGCTCCTGTTGCAGGTAAACGTTACAGAGCAATCGGAAAAGCTATGGGAGTTGACGGCCTTGATTTTATGAGTGATGAAGAAGCAGCTCAAGCAACAATTAACGCCGTGAAAAAATTATCAGCTGATGTCGGAATACCTGCTGACTTAAAAGGCATTCTCAAAGAAGAGGACGTTCAGTTCTTATCAGACAGTGCATTTGCGGACGCTTGCTGTCCGGGTAATCCGAGAGACACAAACGTTGAAGAGATTAAAGCTTTATATCGAAGCATGATGTAATGTCGGATAACGAAAGAAGAGCATATTTCAATAAGGAGTATGCTCTTCAATTATTGTCATACAATATATTTTTTCAAGACCGGAATATGATTGAGCACACCTGAAATAGCAAATGAAATCACAAACACCATCACTGAAATTACGGGCACAGAAAAAATCGGGTTAAATGAAAGTGTATTAAGCCCGCAGAATTTTATAACTTGTATCACAGCGTCATGAACAAGGTATGCTCCGAAGCTGTATTTTGATAAAGCTAAAATAATTCTTGACGAGTTATTAAAATGTTGCTTGAAAAATAAAAACATAGCTATACTTTCAAACAAAACATTGATTGACGTATAGCTGTAAAAAATTTCATTAGGTTTATTTTTGATACGAGATACCATTATTGACATTAAAATTGTTGCAATAAATCCGCATATCCCTAAAAAATATATAATGCGTTCTTGCTTTTTCGTGATTTCAATTTTGTTCAAGACATATCCGAGCAAAAAATATCCCGTGAACCCCATCACAAAATGAAAATGAAAATTATTGAGGATTTTATTTGCAAATGTTCCATATTTTTCCGAGAAAACAAAAATTAAATTTATAGATTGAGGAAGAAAAAAAGTGAAAATAAACGCAAGCATAAGAAAATATTTTGTGAGAAAGTCTGATTCAGCGATTTTTTTCGTGAAAGGTACAATAAATATAAAGCCCGGTTATCATAAACAAAAACCATAAATGATAATGTCCCATGATAAAATGTCCTAATGCTTTTATTATGTCTTTGTTCTTGGCATAATTCGCAACAGCATAAACAAACGACCAAAACAAAAACGCCGTAACAATTCTGAAAATATATTTGCTGAAAAATTTTTTGAAGGGAATATCTCTTTGAAGGAAGAGCGCGCCGCTTATCATTACGAAACTTGGAACTGCCCACCGAACTATACTGTCATAAAAATTAAATGTATTCCATGCAAAAGATTTTACATCGGTCGTGTACCAATTCTGCGCTCCTAGATGTAGAACCATTACAGCAAAAGCTGCAACTACTCTTAAAAAATCAAAGTAATAGGCTCTCTGCTCTCTTAAATATTATATTATCTTCCATTTGTCAAGCTCCTTTTTACGGAATTTTTTGCTTGTTATTAAATTAAAAAACATTCCCCCCTCATTGGATTAAGCCGAGAGGGAGTATTACTAACTTAACAACAATTATTTTGAATTACATTCTTATACCAATAAAAACTGTCCTTAGGAATACGTGCAAGATTCATCAAATCCATATCGCTGCGATTGACATAAACAAGTCCGTATCGTTTACGGAAGCCCTGATGTGAGCTTAGAAGGTCAATAATTGACCAAGGACAATATCCCATCATTTCGACACCGTCTTCAATAGCTTGTCCGATTGCTTCGATATGTTTTTTGATGTAGTCGATTCGATAGTCATCATGAATTTTTCCGTCTTGAGTTAGAGTATCTGCTGTGCCTAATCCGTTTTCAGTAATTATTAAAGGCAAACGATAACGGCTCCAATAATCATTCAAAACGATTCTCAATCCTGTAGGATCAATTTGCGCCCCGTATTCGCTTGCTTCAAGATTAGTGTTTTTCTCGATCTTCCAATAGCCGTACATGTCATAATCAACTTCATTCATTCCTTCCTGACGTAAACCTTTCGGGTGATTTTCATCAGCAGGAAATTCACGCGCCGTTAATGTTCGGTAATAATTCAAAGCAATGAAATCCATTTTTGAAGCACGTAACAAGTTTTTGTCCTCAGGTTTTGTTAAAGGAACAATATTTTGTTCTTCAAGATATTTCATGTAATAGCCCGGATATTCGCCATAAGCGTGCATATCGAGGCAGTAATCCGTTTTGAAAAGGTTATTCAAACGTGCTGCCCAAACATCAGCAGGCTTGTTAGTCATCGGATAAGTTACGGTTGAACTTACTGCACAGGCAATTTTTCCGTCTTTAACAATTTCGTGGCAAGCTCTGATTGTTAAAGCATGAGCTAAGAACATATGATAATCCATTTGAGCACGAATTTTTTCACGTTTGAAAATATCTTTCTCGGTGATGTTCATTCGTTCATCAACACGCATCATTAAATTTTGTTCATTATGGACGAGCCAATATTTAACCCTGTCTCCGAAATTCTCAAAACAAATTTTTGCATAACGTTCAAAAGCATAAGCGCATTCACGAGCTTCCCAACCGTTATATTTTTTTACAAGGGCATAAGGTAAATCGAAGTGATAAAGAGTTACAAACGGGACGATCCCGCACGATAACAATTTATTGATGACCTTGTTATAAAATTCTATTCCTTTAGGATTAACTTCACCGTCTCCGTCAGGGATAATTCTTGCCCAAGATAACGAAAAACGATATGCCTTTAACCCAAGCTCTTTCATTAAGTTAATATCTTCTTCCCAATGATGATAAAAATCACTGGCAACTTTTGAATCGGCTTGTTTATCAGAACGTTTGAAGGAATTATAATCAGCAACAGTCATTCCTTTTCCGTCTTCGTCCCATGCTCCTTCAATTTGGAATGCTGAGGAAGCAGCACCCCACAAAAAATTTTCGGGAAATTTATACGACATGAAATTTTTCCTCACATTCTATTTCAACATATCATCAGTATCGTCTTCAAATCCTACGATGTATGTTAAAATTGCTGCCCCGAAAAACGCAACCGCTATTCCGATTAAATATGCCAAGAACATTGTAAGCGTATTATCAGAACAGTAATATGTTGCTATCGTTAAAATTCCGTTATTAGCGAAACCGTGATTGCTTGCTCCTCCGAAACCCATTATTGCACCGCCTAAAGCACCTGCGATGACGGCACAAATCATCGGCCTTTTAAGACGTAAATTACAACCGTAAATAGCAGGCTCTGTAATTCCTACAAGGAACGCCGAAATTGTTGAAGCTCCTGCAACCTGTTTTAATTCTTTGCTCTTAGTTTTTAACATAACTCCGAGAGCTGCACCGGCTTGTGAAAAATTCGCCGCTCCTGCGTAACACATCAAAGTATTATGACCTGCACCGCATTTATGAACCGCAGAAGTTACAGCAACATCGTTAAGTCCGACAGGCAATAACGCCCTATGTGCTCCGAAAATAACGAAAACTCCCCATAAACCTCCGACAACAGCACCGCCGAACATCGGACTAATTCCCATAACTTCATTATAAACCCATTGCATTCCGTAACCGAAATAAGCTCCGACAGGTCCTACAACACTCAACATAACAGGAAGCATAATTATCAATGATAATCCCGGAACCATTATTATTTGAAGCATATCAGGAATTACCTTTTTGAGGAATTTTTCAAGGTAACTGAGGACGAGTACGGACAAAACGATCGGAATAACCGATTCAATGTAACTGAAAACTCTAGTTGATTCACCGATTGTGAAAGCGGTTTTAATTACTGGTGCCCCGAAAATAGTTGAGACAGTCGAAACATCTTGAACTAATGCGTCAATTTGCGGGTAACATAAAAACGCTCCTAAGACCATTGCGATAATTTCGGAACATTTCAAGGCTTTCGCGGTTGTATAAGCCAAGAATACGGGCATGAAATAGAAAATAATATTTGAAGCAGCGAATAAAATAATGTAGGTACTGCTTGAACTGTCAACCCAACCGAGACGGGAGGCGGCAGAGAGCAAACCTTTTATGAGTCCCGCAGCGGCTATTGCAGGTACAACAGGCGTAAAAATTTTGGAGATTGTCTGCAATATAGTGTTAATGATTGAGCCTTTATCGCCTGTTATCGGAGATTCTTCACCGCCTGCGACATTAACTAAAGGAAGAAATTCATCATAAACCTTATTGACTTTTCCTCCTAAAACGACCTGAAATTGTCCTCCTGATTCAACGACCTGAAGAACACCTTCGAGTTTTTCAACAGCGGCCTTGTTAGTCTTTGATGAATCCCTTACAACAATACGAAGGCGCGTAAAGCAGTGTGTAGCGTCTTTTACATTTTCAGCACCACCGACGTTGTCGAGGATGCTTTGAGCTATGTTCCTGTAATTCATAATTTTTCCTCCTGGATAAGTTTGTGAAAAAATTTTCATTAAGCAAATTTTAACATGCGGAAAAATATTTTCAAGAAAGATTGTTATATTAGAACTATTAGAGCGTTTTTCATAATAAGCATGTTTTTAGAAACATTCATGTAAACAATCTTCATCATTATGTAAAAGACGAAAAAAAGTTCCAAAATCATATAATAATTTATTTTCCGAAAAAGTTTAATGTAAAAATGATAAAAATAAAAAAAGCTCCTTAGTCTTATTCGGTTTCTTTCAAATATCGCTTCAAAAATTTCGCCGTGTAACCTTTATTTTTTTTCATGACATCTTCAGGTGTTCCGAACGAAACTAAATTGCCTCCCGCCTCTCCTCCTTCAGGGCCTAAATCTATTATGTAATCTGCCGACATCAAAACGTCTAAATTATGTTCAATGAAAACTACGGTGCTTTTATTATTGTCAATTATCCTGTGAACAATCTGCAATAATTTTTTCACGTCCGTATAAAATAATCCCGTTGTCGGTTCGTCAAGCAAATATAATGTCCTGCCTCCGAATTTCTTTGAGAGTTCTTTGGAGAGTTTTACCCTTTGAGCTTCTCCGCCTGATAAGGTTAAAGCTGACTGTCCAAGCCTTATATAACCCAATCCTGCATCTTGAATTACTTTTAACTTATTTGAAATTTTAGGAATGTCCTTGAAAAATTCAAATGCTTCATCAACTGTCATTGCTAAAACATCGGCAATATTTTTTCCCTTGAATTTTACTTCTAAGGTCTCATGATTATATCTGGTGCCTTTGCAAATCTCACAATCCGAATATATATCAGGCAAAAATAACATCGAAATTTTTACACTCCCTGCTCCTCCACATGCCTCACATCTTCCGCCCTTGACATTAAAACTAAATCTTCCTGCCGTATAACCTCTGATTTTTGCTTCAGGTAAATTTGAATAAAATTCTCGAATTAACGAAAACACTCCCGTATATGTCGCCGGATTTGAACGCGGTGTTCTTCCGATAGGACTTTGATCCACTAAAACTATATTATCGAATAAACTTGCTCCGATTATTTTGTCAAATTTTCCGGGACGTTCACGAAAATCATTGTCCAAAATTCTCCGCATTCCTTTATATAAAACATCATACATAAAACTGCTTTTGCCCGAACCTGACACTCCGCTTATACATGTAAAAACTCCTACAGGAATATTAACGTCAATGTTTTTGAGATTGTTATGAGCAGCTCCGAAAATTTTTATCCAATCTGAAGGTGTTCGTCTTTTTTCGTTTTTTACAATTCCTGTTGCTTCACCTCGTAAATATTTTCCCGTTCGTCCCTCAGTCTTAACGATTTCGTCATAACTTCCCAAATATAAAATCTCTCCTCCGTTTTCTCCTGCTTCAACTCCTAACTCAATTAATTCATCAGCAGCCTGCATTGTCTCACGGTCATGTTCAACAACTACTACAGTGTTTCCTAAATTTTTTATGGATTTCAAAGACCTGATTAATTTTTCAGTGTCTCTTGAGTGTAAACCTATTGTCGGCTCATCAAGGACATATAAAACTCCGCTTAAATTTGAGCCTATTTGAGTTGCAAGTCTTATTCTTTGACTCTCACCTCCCGATAAAGTATCTGCCCTTCTTAATAATGAAAGATAACCTACTCCGACATCAACTAAAAATTCAAGACGTTTATTTATTTCGTTAATGACTTGTGAAACGATTGCGGTTTCGTTTTTTGTGAGAGTGAAATTCTTTACGACGTTAACCAATTTTTCAACGGGTATTACCAACAAATCGCCTATCCCGTAACCTGAAACTTTAACGTTCAAAGCTTCTTGTCGAAGTCTTAAACCTCCACAAGTTTTGCAAATATCTTCTTCACGATATTGAGCAACTTCATCTTGAACATTTTCATTCTCAGCAAACCATTTTAATTTTTCCTCAAGCCAACCTACAACACCCTCATAACGTCCCATATAAGGCCGTGCAATTCCTTTTTCGTCGAAAATCATCGGAACTTTTTCATCACCGCTTCCGTTCCATATAAAATCCTGAACTTCTTTCGGCAAATTTTTATAAGGCAATGTTAAATCCCAATTATGTTTTTCAGCGAACAACTTTAATTTTTCGATTACATGAGGCTTTGATTTCCACGGAATTACAGCTCCTGCCAGAACAGAACGTTCGGGATCGATAGCGAGTTCACGTGAAAAATGTTCATGACTTCCAAGCCCTCCGCAATCAGGACATGCTCCCAAAGGATTGTTAAACGAAAATAATATCGGTTCAATTTCAGGCATACCGATTTCGCAATCGGGACACGAATAATTTTCAGTCATTGTATATTCGTTTTTATTTTCAGGAGCAATTAAGACATAACCGTTAGAAAGTTTTAACGATGCTTCAACACTTTCGGCTAACCTGCTTCTTTTATCCTGAGAAATTTTCAGACGGTCAATAACGATTTCGATATTATGACGTTTATTTTTGTCGATTGAAATTTCTTCCTCAAGGTAATAAACAGTTCCGTCAACTCTTGCTCTTGTGTAACCTTTTTCTCTTGTCTGGTTAAATAAATTCTTAAATTCGCCTTTTTTGTTTTTCACGAGCGGCGAAAGAATTTCAACACGTAAATTATTTTCCTGTTCTAAGATGTAATCAAGTATTTCATCAATCGAATGTCTTTGAACAGGTTTTCCGCATTTGGGACAATGAGGAATTCCGATTCGTCCGAATAATAATCTGAAGTAATCATAAATTTCAGTAACAGTTCCGACAGTAGAGCGAGGGTTATGGCCAGTGCCTTTTTGTTCGATTGAAATAGCAGGAGACAGCCCAGAAATTTCATCAACATCGGGTTTTTTCTGCACTCCTAAAAATTGCCTCGCATAAGCCGAAAGACTTTCAACGTAACGCCTTTGACCTTCAGCATATAAAGTATCAAAAGCTAGCGAAGATTTTCCCGAACCTGAAGGGCCTGTGATTACGATTAATTTTCCTCGTGGAATGTCGATTGAAATATTTTTGAGGTTATGTTCTCTTGCACCTTTAATTGAAATTGTATCGTTCAAGAATTTTTTTTCTCCTTGTGATAAAATAAGGTTCAGTAAGAGGGGTAACTGTTGCTCTTAATGATTAACAAAAAGTCAATCAACTAACGGTGAAATCTGTCCCATAAGAAGAAGAACAGTTTCACTAACGATAAAGTGGCAGAGGCGAGATAACTTATAATGCGAAGATAGTCTCGCCTCTGTTTTTTGCGGTCAGTCTTGCGATTCTTTTTGCTATGTCGCAAGCTCTCACCCCCTTTCGCAGGGCGAAATCTCCGTATAATGCAGAACCCCTGTAACCCTCTCTGAAGATTATTATATCAAACTGAATTATTCTGAACGTATGTTATAATTCTTTAATAAGGGGAAGCGAAGGAAGTTTGCTGAACCCCTAATGAAAAAGCTTACAAGCTCCACCAGCTCTATTTGTTAAACCAGTCTATTAACATTAAGACCACTCTAACAAACCAGTAAAGAGCAGCGGCTATATGATGAATACCGGGCAGGTAATCACGTCGCTGCTTCTTATCGGTGTGCTTACGGCTCTTTTTTGCGGCCATTCCACATTCACCGCCTCTCTGCAGGGCGGATCCCCGCTTAGTGAAAAGTCCCTGCTCCTCGTCCGGGGCTTCCTCTGAAATTATTATATCAAACTGAATTATTCTGGACGTATGTTATAATTCTTTAATAAGGGGAAGCGAAGGAAGTTTGCTGAACCCTTAAATTAGTGAATACATCGTCGTTTTAACGATTAAACCAGTCAACTAAAAGAAGAATGGTCTTCACAACCCAATACGAAGCAGCGGCAATTTTATCAATCCACGGGAGGATCGAACGCCGCTGTTTCTTTCGAGAATGTTTTAAGCCTTTTTTCTCAGACATGAATTTCACCTCTGATCCACAGGGCGGCTCCCCGTTGAACGATGAAGCCCTGTCCTTCATTCGGGTCTTCCTCTAAAAATTATTATATCAAACTCGTTACCATTAACGGATATTCTTCACATTTAATAGCTTCAATCATTTCGTCAATGCTTCTATGTTTTTCAGGGTGTCTCCATTCATCAGGCAATAAATCTTTCAACGGCACTAACACAAACAATCTTTCATGTAAATTTATGTGAGGAATATTAAGTTCGGGAGATTTATATATCATGTCATCAATTAACAAAATATCAATGTCAATTTTCCTTGCACCCCATCGAATATTTTTTACACGTCCGATTTCAACCTCAAAATTTTTTACAGCTCTTAAAATTTCAAGAGGCTCTAAAATTTTTTCGCTCTCAACACTTACACAGGCATTCAAATAATTCGGTTGAGGCACTCCTCCCCATGCTTCAGTCTCATAAACATCGCTTGCCTTTATAATATCTCCGAAAAATTTTAATCTCTCAACAGCTTCCCTCAAATTTTGTAACCTGTTCCCTAAATTTGAACCTAATCCGAAAAATATTCTCATTAAATTTTCACCTTGCTTTTTAATCGTAATATAATACCTGAAAAAATATTTGGAGTTGAAATTTAATTGCAAAAAATAAAATTTGAAACCGATTATCAGGAAGGAGCGCACCCCAAAATCCTCGAACGTCTTTTAGCCAGAAATTATGAACAAATTTCAGGTTACGGCGATGATACTCATACTAAACGTGCAAAAGATTTAATTAGAAGGGTAATCGAAAGACCTGATGCCGGAGTTTTTTTTGTTGTTGGAGGTACTCAAGCTAATTCGGTTGTTATTGATTTCCTGTTAAGACCTTTTGAAGCCGTTGTCTGTGTTACAAGCGGACATATTAACACTCATGAAGCAGGAGCTATTGAAGCAACAGGACATAAAATTTTCGCATTGCCCGGTAAAAACGGTTTGCTCGATGTTAATGAGCTAAAAAACTTTCTCAGACATTTTTATGCAGACCCTGCTTGTGAACACTCAGCGCAGCCTAAAATTGTTTATGTCTCTAATTCATCTGAATACGGGACAATTTACACAAAACAAATGCTCAAAGATATTAAAGCAGTCTGTAATGAATATGATTTAATATTATATATTGACGGTGCTAGACTTGGAACAGGTCTAACCTCCGAAGCTTCTGACATGGATATTAAAGACATTGCGGATTTATGCGATGTTTTTTATATAGGAGGAACGAAGAACGGAGCTTTTTTAGGTGAAGCTATTGTTTTCCCGAAACCTGAAAAATTTAATCTCAAAAATTTCAGAACATTAATTAAACAGCATTCCGGACTTTTAGCTAAAGGCTGGCTTATAGGAACTCAGTTTGAAGTTTTATTTGAGGACGGATTATATTTTGAGAACGCTAAACACTCAAACAGGCTCGCAATGAAAATTAAAGACGCTTTCAAAGATGCAGGAGTCCCATTTTTATTCGAGAGTTTCACTAATCAGCAATTTTTCATTTTAACTGCCGAACAGCATAAAACCCTTAGTGAAAATTTTGATTACAAAATATGGGAACCTTTGGACGACGGAAGAGTTGTTGTAAGATTTACTACAAGTTGGGCAATGACTGACGAAAATGTTGATAAACTTATTGATGCTATAAAAAATTTGTAAAGGATTGAAATTATGACTACAAAAACCAGAAACAGAAATCTTGAAAAAAATTATTCGCCCGATTCAATCGAGCAAAAATGGTACACAAAATGGGTTGAGGCAGGATTATTTAACGCTGAAATTAATCCCGAAGCAAAAGCATTTTCAATCGTAATACCTCCTCCTAACGTAACAGGCTCTTTACATGTCGGCCATGCTTTTGACCACACGTTTCAGGATATTATGTGCCGTACTAAACGAATGGAAGGTTACAGCGTTTTATGGCTTCCCGGAACTGACCACGCAGGTATAGCAACTCAAAATGTAGTTGAAAAAGATTTGGCGAAAAAAGGAATTTCACGTTACGATTTAGGCCGTGAAGAATTTGTCAAAAAAGTCTGGGAGTGGAAAAAAATTTACGGCTCAAGGATCATTGAACAAATGAAACGCTTGGGCAACTCTTGTGATTGGAGACGCGAAAGATTTACACTTGATGAAGGACTTTCAAAGGCTGTTCGTTCTGTATTTGTTAAGCTGTACAAAAAAGGTTTAATTTACAGAGGAAAATATATCGTAAACTGGTGTCCCAGATGTTCAACAGCAATTTCGGATTTAGAGGTTGAATATGAAGAACAGCAGGGAAATTTTTATTATGTTAAATATCCTTTAGTCGAAAAAGATTGTGATGAGGATTTTATTTTAGTCGCAACTACCAGACCTGAAACAATAATCGGCGATGTTGCTATTGCAGTTCACCCGCGCTCCGAAAAATACAAACATTTAATCGGTAAACATGTTAAAGTTCCATTGACTGAAAGAATTATTCCGATTATTCAAGATAATATGGTTGATCCTGAATTTGGAACAGGCTGTGTGAAAATTACTCCTGCTCATGACCCTAACGATTTTCTTGTCGGATTAAATCATAATCTCGAACAAATTCAAGTTATAGATTCAAGAGGAATTATGAACGAGAACGCAGGAAAATATAAAGGCATGACGATTGAGGATGCTCGTAAAGAATCAGTAAAAGATTTAGAGTCGCTCGGATTATTGTTAAAGACCGAAACAATTAATCATTCCGTCGGACATTGCCAGAGATGCGGAACAACAGTTGAGCCTTATTTGTCGGAACAGTGGTTTGTAAAAACGAAACCGCTTGCTGAAAGAGGAGTACAGGCAGTTAAGGACGGTCGCATTAAATGGACACCTGAACAATGGGAGAAGACATATTTTAATTGGATGGAAAATATCCGGGATTGGTGCATTTCGAGACAGCTTTGGTGGGGACACAGAATACCTGCGTGGGAATGTGAAGATTGCGGACATATAACCGTTGCTGAAATTGATCCGACTGAATGCGAGCATTGCCACAGCAAAAATATAAAACAGGAAAGCGATGTCCTTGATACGTGGTTCAGTTCTGCTTTATGGCCGTTTTCAACGATGGGCTGGCCTGAAGACGCTCCGGAATTAAAATATTTTTATCCTACGTCATTAATGGTTACCGGATTTGATATTATTTTCTTCTGGGTTGCAAGAATGATAATGATGGGTCTTGAGTTTATGGACGATGTACCGTTCAGAGATGTTTATATTCATTCATTAATTCGTGATGAACACGGAAAGAAAATGAGCAAGACTAAAGGCAACGTTATTGATCCGTTAGTGATGATTGAAAAATACGGTGCGGACGCTTTGAGAATGACATTAGCGGCACTTTCAGTTCAAGGACGAGATATTTTGTTATCATCAACTCGAATTGAAACATACAGATTTTTCATGAATAAGTTATGGAATGCTTCACGATTTGCATTAATGAACCTTGATGATGAAGTTCATGAAATTGACGTGAATAATTTACATCTGCAAGACAAATTTATTTTAACCCGAACTCAAGAGATGGCGAAAAAAGTTCGTGAACTCATTGATAGTTACGACATTGGAACGGCTGCGAGAAGTTTATATGATTTTGTATGGGGAGATATTTGCGACTGGTACGTTGAGATGTCGAAGCCTGCGTTAAAAGGTGATGAAGGAGAAGACCGCCGCAAAACCACCGCAGGAGTACTTGAGGAAGTATTCAAAACAACGTTGCCAATGCTTCACCCGTTTATACCGTTTGTAACTGAGGAATTATGGAACGCATTCGGTTACGGCGATGAATTTATCATGAAAACTTCATGGCCGAAATCAAAGAGCGAATATATTTTTGAGGGCATAAATGACGAGATGAAGATTTTGCAGGATACAGTGAGAGCTTTGAGGAATTTAAGAGCAGAAGCTCATGTTGCGCCTCAACAGTGGTTAAACAAGGCTGTAATTCGTGTAAATTCTGAAACTCAAACCGCAAAAATTTTGAGAGCGTCATTAAATCAGGTTAGCAATTTATGCAGAGTTCATGATGTAATCATTGAGGAGCCTGAAAAAATTTGGAGTTACGGAGCGTCATTATCATCAGTTAGCGGCGATGCTGAAATAAAATTGCCAGTTGGAGATGTTCTTGATGTTGAGAAAGAAATTTCGAGGTTAAAACAGGAAATCGAAACGATAACGAAGAACGTATCATCAAGCCAAGCAAGATTAAACAAAGCTGATTTTGTTGCACGTGCCCCTGCTGAAGTTGTTGAAAAGGAGCGAACGAAAGTTTCGGAAGGTCTTGCACAAGTCGAGAGATTGAAAAATAATCTTGAGAGTTTAAGCAAGTAAGAATTTTGAACAAGCCCCCGATTTTTTTCGAGGGTATTTTTTATAATTTTGACCGAAATTTTAACGGCGCAAGCCCCTGCCTTTAGGCATGGGGATAAGCCGCTCCTGTTATAATTTATAAAAATTTATGAAAGGAGGAATGAAAAAGTGAAAACATATTGTTTCAAATTATATAATTCAAAAAAGAATCGAAACTTAAAAAATAAAATTAATATCGCCGGAATTATTTATAATCATTGTATTGCTTTGCATAAACGCTATTATCGCTTATTTCATAAATCCTTGAATAAATTTACGCTTCAAAAGCATTTAACAAAATTGAAGCGTCGGGGAAAATTTTCATACTGGAATCAAATTCCCTCCCATGCTATTCAGGATATAACTGAAAGAGTATCAAGAGCTTATAAATTATTTTTTGAAAATCTCAAACGGAAAGTAAAAACAGCACCTCCACGATTTAACGATTTAGGATTTTATAGTTTCGTTCAAATTTTGAAGTATGAAGTACTTAAAAACGGCGTAACTATAATTGAAATTCCAAAATTTTATCCTTCGAGTCAAACATGCAGCGAATGTGGCTATAAAAATCCTGAAATTAAAGATTTGCGAGTCCGTTCATGGAAGTGTCCTTGTTGCGGTACAGAACACGACCGGGACTTAAACGCGGCAAAAAATATTTTAATGGTTGGGGCATCGACCCTTAGAGGAGACGACGTAAGACCTGCTTCGG
>CALBPU010000159.1 GCA_937899395.1 uncultured Fretibacterium sp. | reverse complement strand
TTTTGTTTTTCCGTTTTCATGGGTTATATTATACCACTGTGAAAACAAATTCTTAGTTTTTTTTGCATTTCATGTTTCAGTTTATTTGTAATAGGTTGTCAATATCAATATGGATATAACGCTTCCATTATTGATAAAATTAGCAGGTTAAAATCAATAAATGAGCCTAAAATTATACTCGTAGGAAATTCAAATCTTGCATTCGGTATAAATTCTCCCATGTTGCAAGAAGCTTTGAAAATGCCTGTTGTAAATCTTGGTCTTCATGGAGGCTTAGGAAACGCTTTTCACGAAAATATAGCAAAGTTTAACATAAACAGCGGAGACTATATTATTGTATGTCATTCAGGTTTTTCTGATAATGATACAATAACAGATATTTCACTTGCATGGATTACTTTAGAATATCATAAAGAACTTTGGGATATAATACGAGAAAAAGATTATATTGATATGTTGAGGGGATATCCGAATTATGTAATTTCTGCTTTTATAAAGTGGTTTACATTTCGCGGTAATAAGGTTCCTGAAGCTCCTTATTCCAGAATGGCATTCAATGAATATGGTGATATAATCGCTCGCCCCAGATATGAAGGTTCAGAACAGAACTTTAAGTCAGGCGACATAAAAGTCCCTAACATTAACGATACCTGTATAAACAGATTGAACAAGTTAAATGATTATGTAAAAACAAAAAAAGCTACGTTATTAATTGCAGGTTACCCGATAGGTTACGGAGAATTTACACCACCTGCTGAAGAATTTGAAAAATTTCAAAATGAGCTTGCAAGAAAACTTGAAAGTGAAATTATTTCAGATTACAGAGATTACTTTATCCCTTATGAATATTTTTACGGAACAGGACTTCATCTTACTGAAAAGGGCGCTGAAATAAGGACAAAACAATTAATTCAAGATATTAAAAATTATAAAAGACAAAATTAAAAGCCCACCTTTTGAAGGGTGGGTTTTTATGTTAATGTTCAGACTGTAATTTTATTTTTTAACGTGATAACAGCGTCAACATTACTCCTGCTGCAACCGCTGTTCCGATAACTCCCGCAACATTGGGTCCCATTGCGTGCATTAAAAGGAAATGTCCGGGATATTCATGCTGTACAACACGCTGAACTACTCTCGCTGCCATAGGTACTGCCGAAACTCCTGCCGCTCCGATCATCGGGTTAATCTTTCCGCCTGATAAAATTTTCATTATCTGACCGAATACAAGTCCTCCGAATGTACTGAAAGCAAATGCTACAAGACCGAGACAAATTATTGCGAGCGTCTGTTTCGTTAAGAATACTTCTCCCTCCATTGTCGAACCGACTGAAAGAGCAAGGAATATTGTTACGATGTTCATGAGTTCGTTTTGGGCAGTGTTGCTGAGCCTTTCAGTTACTCCGCACTCCCTCAATAAATTTCCGAACATCAAAGTTCCTACAAGAGGTACACACGCAGGAAGTATTAATCCTGAAACAACCGTGCAGATTATCGGGAATAAAATTTTCTCACGCTTGCTTACCGGTCTTAATTGCCCCATCAAAATTCCTCTGTCCTTTTTCGAGGTCATTAACTTGATTACAGGAGGCTGAATCATCGGAACTAATGACATATAACTATATGCCGCAACTGCTACAGCTCCTAAAATTTGTTTCTGTCCGAGCATTACCGTCAAATAAATACTTGTTGGGCCGTCAGCTCCTCCAATAATTGCAATACTCGCAGCTTCTTTAATATTGAACGACACGAGGCCGTGCGTTAAAGCTCCTACCCAGTTGGCAGAAATAAACGCTACGAAAACCCCGAATTGTGCAGCCGCTCCGAGTAAAAACGTTATCGGGTTTGCGATCAACGGACCGAAATCCGTCATAGCTCCGATTCCTAAAAATATTATTATCGGATAAATTTCAAATTCAGCACCGTAATATAATGCTCGTAAAAATCCGATCGTGTTAGTTTCAGGGTTAAAGCCTTCGATAATTCCGGATAAAGGCAGATTTACAAGCATACAGCCGAAAGCTATAGGAACAAGTAACAACGGTTCAAAACCTTTACCGATCGCCAAATACAATAATATAAATGCAACGATGAGCATTATAATATTCCCTGTACCTGTCGAAGCAAAATTAGTTAAAATTAGTTTGAATATATCATATAAATAATTATTTTGCTAAATCATATTTACTCATTGAATTTAAAATTTGTTTGAGTGAAAATGCTTCCGCCACGTTGGAATATTTGAATTATTAACCGGCATTGAATTTGTAATATTATTATTAATATCATGTTCTGGTAATTCGTTTTGTATTTCGCGTATACGTTCGATTAATAAATTTACGTCATGTTTTTCGGATTGTTCGGGATTTTCGTATGAACTATTTAAATTTTTATCGTACGAATGTGAAAGAGCCAGCGATAATTTTGCACAGCCCGGCCCTATTAATTCATATAAAACGCTCGAAGCAAGTATAACGGTTCGCAATGAATTTCCCGTGATGCCTCCCAAAGTTCTAGCACCTAATTCAGCGAGTCCGATCGCTACACCGGCTTGAGGAATTAAAGCGAGTCCCCAATAATTCCGAACGAGTTTATTTTTATGAGTGATGAGGCATCCTGCAAAAGCTCCGAAATATTTCCCTAAAATTCTCACGATAAAATACACGACTCCCAAAATTAATAAAGAACTTGAGCCGGAATTATTATTAATTAACGCACCTAAATCAAAACATACGCCAGAACGAACAAAAAATAATAATAAAAATGGCGGGCTGAAGCTGTTCAACTGTTTAAATAATTTATCGTCATTCGTAATATTTATATATACCGTAGACATGAACATACAGCCTAATAACGGCGATACTTCCAAAATTTGGCAGAATCCGCAAAATCCGAATAATATCGCGACTGAAATAATTAATTTATTATCGCTTGAACGTTTAGGCGGGATTAAAACTTTTAATAAAAATCCTAATAAACCGCCGGCGAATAAGCTCGCAAAATTAATTAATATCGGCGAAACAATATTTTTTAAACTGAATCCCGAAGCAGTGTAAGCCAATGCTACGGAAATAGCTGCGCTGTATGCTAAAAGCCCGACGACATCATCGAGTGCTACAACTTGCAATAAAGTATTTACAAAATCTCCGTGCGCTCCTGTTTGTCTTATTGTCATCATGGTTGAAGCTGGAGCAGTTGCAGATGCAAGGGCAGCCAATACACTGGAGAATGCGAGATCCATTTTTAAAATATAATACGAAGCAATAAAAACAAATAATGACGCTGTACAGGATTCCAAAACCGTAATAATTAAAACTTTTGTGCCGTTACCTTTCAGTGCATCGAGCCTGAAAAATTGTCCGGTGCTGAAAGCTATAAAAGCAAGTGCTACAGCCGGTAAAAATTCGGTGTAAGCTGTTACGATTTTCGGAACTAAATTTAAACAGTAAGGCCCGATTAAAATTCCCGTAACTATATAGGCCGTAACGTTTGGAAGTTTTAATAATTTTGTTAAAATCTTTGAATTTAACTAAACCTAAATATGATTTACTTTTTTTGTATTTATGAATTTTAACTTTAGCTTGATTTTCAGAATTATATCTTTGATTTTGTAATAAATTGTTTTCTTCATCATCATTAAAAAAGCTAAAGGCTTTTTTAAATTTAATTTTTTTTGTATTTCTTGAAGTTTTGAATTCTTCATTTGATTTAAGATTTCTGTTGGCTGAATTAATTTTTGATTTGTGTTCTGGATATTTAGCACTTCTTAATTTAATATTACTTTCTTTTGAGCTTATAGTTAAAAATTCTTTTTCTAAAGGATATTCATTATTATTTCTTTTTGTATCAACTTTACCATCTGAATTTATATGAATATTCTTAGCTGAAAGAGAATTTTCTAAAATATTA
>CALBPU010000158.1 GCA_937899395.1 uncultured Fretibacterium sp. | reverse complement strand
TTCTGGATAACTCATGTATTTATTTTAACATGAATTTTCAAGTGCTTTAACTATAAAGCAATTTTTCCATTGATTTAGCTTTTTCGATAAGGGAAATTATTTTGCTCCTGTTATCGTCAGGATTGCATTCCCGTTCTATTAATCCTTTTTTTTCCAAATTTTGCAGCACCCTTGTTACGGTCGGATTACGAATACAAAAATATTGCTCAATATCAACTTGCTTGACTGTTCCAATCGGTCTTAACAATAAAAATTTCAAAATTTTGTACTGTGTCAACGTCAAACCATACGGTTCTAAAACAGTCGTGGAAAGTTTATCGCATTCCAAATTTACAAATTTTAACCATATTGCTATTTTCTCTTGATTGTGCTTCAAAATTCCTTCTCCTAAATTCATAGCAAGCTATGTTTTAATGTTATAAAGGTAAACCCACCTTTTATTATTAGAAACGTGAATAACAATGAAAAATTTTTAAGTCGAATTATGTAGAAAAGACCCCCGCTTAAAACGGGGGATTGTTTATTTTTTTTTTACGCTTTAATCGCTTCAAGCCTTCCCGGATATGCTTCAACAGCATTCTTCAAAATGTGCAAAGCCTTTTCCAAATCTTCTTTCTTCAAAACGTAAGCAATTCTCATTTCGTCAAGCCCCTTGTTAGGATCAGCGTAAAATCCGTTACCCGGAGCAGCCATTGTTGTTTCACCGTTAATGTCGAACTCCTGAAGCAACCATGTTATGAATTTTTCGGAACTGTCTATCGGGAATTTCACCATCGTATAGAACGCTCCTTTAGGTTCATGGCAAACTGCACCGTCGATTTCTTTCAGTCCTTTATACAAAACATCACGTCGCATTTTGTATTCTTTGTTGACTTCCTGTAAATATGATTTAGGAGTTTTATATAACGCCGCAGCTCCTACCTGTTCAACTGCTGAAACACTCAAACGCCCCTGACATAATTTCATAACCTGAGCTAAAAATTCTTTGTTCTTAATAGCAATACAGCCGATTCTTATTCCGCAGGCGCTAAATCTTTTCGAAACGCTGTCAACCATTATGACCCTGTCCCTCGTGTCTTCTGAATCGGCAAAACTCATGAAGCCTTCCGAGCCTTTATTATAGGTAAATTCCCTGTAAACTTCATCAGCAATTATAAAGAGGTCATGTTTTTTAGCTAACCTGCAAAGCATTTGAACTTCATCAGGAGTATAAGATGTTCCTGTAGGATTACATGGGTGTGAAACCCAAAATGCTCTAGTCTTAGGGGTGATTAAGCTCTCAATGACTTTTTCTGAAGGTAAATGAAATCCTGTTTCGGCTGTTGTAGGAATGGCTTTCAATTTTGCCAGAGCAAGATTAGCAAACGTGTTGTAATTTGCGTAGAAAGGTTCGGGAACAAGAATTTCATCGCCGGGATCGCATAAAATCATTACGGCAAACTGTAACGCTTCACTGCCTCCGCAAGTAACATAAATTTCGTTCGGTTCAAACGGAACTCCCATAGCCTGATAATATCCGCTTATAGCCTCTCTGAGTTCTTTAATTCCTTGTGAAGGCTGGTAAGCTATCGTGTGAGGGTGAAAATTTTTGATAGCCTCAAAATATTCATCAGGTGTTTTAATGTCGGGTTGACCGATATTAAGGTGATAAACTTTTTTCCCTTTAGCTTTTGCTTCGTCAGCATAAGGGATTAATCTTCTGATTGGCGAGATTTTTAACGCCTGTATTCTGTCTGAAAAGTGCATTAACAAATGACCTCCATAAACTATTTTGCTTTTCCCTGATTAGCAACAGCAGCCTGAGCCTTAGCAATCGCTTCAGCGTCTCCAAGATAACGATGTGAAATCGGCTTCATGTTTTCGTCCAATTCATAGACCAACGGAACGCCCGTAGGAATATTAAGTTCGAGAATGTCTTTCTCTGAAACGTTATCGAGATATTTCACGAGAGCACGAAGAGAATTTCCATGAGCAGCGATGATGATTTTTTTACCCGATTTAATAGCCGGTACGATAGAATCTTTCCAATAAGGAACAACACGTTCAACTGTATCAGCAAGACATTCGGTTAAAGGAAGCTCGCTTTCAGTGAGGCCCTTATATCTCGGATCATGGCCGGGATAACGTTCGTCTGATTTTTCGAGTAACGGCGGTTGAACGTCATAACTTCTGCGCCAAATTTTCACTTGAGCATCACCGTATTTTTCGGCGGTATCGGCTTTGTTGAGACCCTGTAAAGCTCCATAGTGTCTCTCGTTCAGTTTCCAAGAATGTTCAATAGGTATCCACATTCTGTCCATTTCTTCAAGAACAAGCCAAAGAGTTTTTATAGCTCTCTTCAAAACTGACGTAAAAGCATAATCAAAAGCAAATCCTTCGGTCTTTAACAATTTTCCTGCGCTGCGAGCCTCCTCAATTCCCTTTTCCGAAAGCGGAACATCAGTCCAACCTGTGAAGCGATTTTCTCGGTTCCAAGCACTTTCACCGTGTCTAATTAAAACTATTTCGTACATGTTAAATTTTTCCTCCTGTTAAAATTTTATTTTTATGAAAGGTTATCAGAAAATTTCAATTTTTCAAAGTGTGAGTTAAAATTTTAGCGTTGTAGTTTCGACAATTATTAAAGAGAACAAAAAATTCAAAGGAGAGAAAATTTTTATGGCTTCACAAAATAATTCATTAGGTTACATCACAGTTGAAGGTTCGGAAGTTCAAGTTAGGGGTGGTGCTCTGATTACGGATATAAAAGGTTTCCCGTTAGATTTTGCACGCACTGATCCTTTAAGACCTGAACATCTTGCAAGAATTTTATACGGAGATTCATTCGGTTCGTATGCAAAGGAAAAATTAATCCTTGAAAGTTTACTTGACGCTATGGAACTTGAGCCTCAATTATGGATTTGCAACGATGACGATTTACTAAAGCCTCTGAAGGAAAAAAGCAAAATTTTAACGGTCTTGCTTGAAGAATCACCTCATGTTCCTTTAGACGCTGCGGGACACATTGAAGCAACTGCGGATCCGGGAGTATTTTTGATTCAGGCTGCTATGAACGGCAATCCTTTAAGAGCTGAATTTCCAAAAAATACACGCCCTGAAGAAGTTCAAATGACTGCTCAAATTTTAGCTGAAGCTGCAATGTCAATGAGTTTACTTGAACCTTTTAACCGTTTGGAAAAGGCTTTGAATTTTCTTGCTACGGGGATAAAGTAAATGGCCTTTGATGCAATGCGTAAATTTTTAGCACGGAGCATTACAGGCCGCGTTAAAGTTTACAAGATTGAAGATTTTAATATCGAGCCTCCTGAAATCAAAAAGCTGAAAAAATATGTCGGAGTTACTCATTACAAACCTGAAATAAAAATTTCGGTCTCAAAACCTTTTGACTTTGACAAAGAAATTAAATGTTCCGCAAAAAATTTTAACTTCTCAAGAGATTATCCTTTGGCGAAAGTCAGTAAATATAAAATCAAAAAATATGTTAAACAAGATGTAAAAGTACAAAAATTTTCATTGAATAAAAAATTAAGGATATGGAAACCCTTAAAAGAAATTCAAGCTCTTCCTCAAGAACGTAAAAATATGTTAAAACTTCAGAAAAATAAACCTAAAGTTGCAGTCAATGAAGCGATTTTGGCATGGTATTGGCCAATAGTTGACAAAGCCGTGATAAAATTAGTGCTCGACAAACAACGTGGAACACTTTTGGTTTGGTACAGTCCGACAAGCCGACAACATAAAGCAAGAGGAGTATATTTAATTCGCAGACTTGGAATCAGGGAAAAACCGGAATGGCGTTGGGTGTAAAAAAATTTTTTTTCAGGGGAGTAATTTTTCATAATGGACGAGGCTAATAACACATCGGCCAGCGTAAATGTAGGGGATATTGTGGAATGCACCGTTGAGCAGATAATGCCTTACGGAGCTTTTGTAAAAATTGCGAAGAACGGAAAAAAAGGAATGATTCATATTTCCGAAGTTTCTTGGTCATTCGTGAAGGATATTAAAGAAGTCCTGAATATTTCGGATAAAATTCAAGCGAAAATTATCAGGATTGACGACAGAGGTAGGATAGATTTATCGTTAAAACAAACCGCTGAACCTCCAAAACCCCAAACAGCGCAAAAATTTGTGAAACGTACTCCCTACACAAATAATAACGCTAATGTTATTGTTCATGAGAAAAATGAAGGGCAGGAAAAATTCAGGCAGCCCAGAGAGCAAAGAGAGAATTACAGCAAGCCTCGTGAATTTCGAGAGACAAGAGATTTTCATGAAATGCGTGAGGCTTACAAGGAAAATGATCCTGAAGAAGCTGACAGTTTTGAGAAAAAAATGGCTTCATTCTTGAAAACAAGCGAGGCTAAAATTACGGATTTGAATACGAGAAATTCAGTACGTTCCGGAAAAAGTTCAAGACGCAGAAACAACAGAGATCATTAATATGTGTCGTATTAATTTTGATTTTAATATTATGAACGGGAGATGTAAAAGAGCATCTCTCTTTTTTTGTACTGATAAACACGAAAAAAAATTTGACACTTCTTTAATATTTTCGCAAAAATTTTGCCGCTTCGGTTACGTTCAAGTAATTTTTTGCAGGCCGTTTTCAAATAAGGGTAAACCTTTTCCGACGACATTTTGGTTGACATGCCCATACTTGATAAAGCTTGCAGGAAAAATTGAATCTGACGGAGGAGTTAAAGAGCTTGAAAATTATATTAAGATTAACGGGCTTGAAAAAAAATGGCGCAAATATAATTTTTTACATCAGGTCTTAAAACTAAAATTCCTCAACAAAAATTTATGCAGCTTCATGAGGAAATATCACGGCAAAATTTTCAAATCTTTAATACGTTCAGGAATTGGCGGAATGAAATACGATGACAAAAATATTTTTGTTAAGTGTCTTCATTTACAGACGGCTTCATTTTTAGGATTAGGATTTCACCCTGCTGAAGAATGGCTAAAAACGAAAGGACTTTGCGGAGATTGTGATGAGGCTTTATGCTCCCGTAACTTTGCTGTAAAATTAAATTGATTTTAATATTACAGTAAAGGAGCGAAAAATTATGACATTACGTGAAGAGGCTTTGAAAGCTGTTGAAGATGTTCCTGAAAGTAAATTGCCGGAGCTTATTCAGTTCGCAAATTTTTTAAGAATATCTCTTGCAACCTTTGATAAAAAAGCAAATAAGCCGTTAAGACATGGCGGTTGGGTGAATGGTGAAATTTTCATGGCTGAAGATTTTAATGATCCCCTTGATTTTGTGTCTGAAGATGAAATGAACGTATTGGAAGCTATACGTACGCAAAAGAATGCAAAAGAACTACAGGAGGCTGCCGTGTAAATGTACCTTATAGATACTTGTTCTTTTATTGGGTATATCGAAACAAGTGAAAGATTGCCTCAAAATATAAGAGAATTGATTGACAACAGCAGCAATATTTTTTTAAGTCAAGCAACGTTGTGGGAAATTGCTATTAAACAGACGATTAAAAAACTTGATTTAGAAATGACTATTTCTGAAATTGAAAAAAAATGTAAAGAAAATTTAATTACAATTCTTCCTTTACGTACTGCATACTTTGAAAAAATTCAGACGCTTCCATTAATTCATAGAGATCCTTTTGACCGTATCATTATTGCTACAGCTATTGAGGAAGGTTTAACTCTTATTACAAATGATAGCGAAATCGTAAAATATAAAGACGTAAAAACAATTTGGTAAAAATTTTCATGAAAGGACAAAATTAAAATTGGCAAAAAATATTACACCCAGAAAAGAAAATTATTCACAATGGTATCTCGACGTTATTAAAGCTGCTGAACTTGCTGATTATGCTCCTGTTCGAGGCTGTATGGTCATAAGACCTACGGGATATTCAATTTGGGAAAACATTCAGGCAAAACTTGATGCTGAGTTCAAAAAAACAGGCCATGTTAATGCTTATTTCCCGTTATTAATTCCGTATTCATTTCTGCAAAAGGAAGCTGAACATGTCGAAGGTTTTTCTCCAGAATGCGCTGTTGTAACTCACGCAGGCGGTGAAGAACTTGAAGAACCTTTCGTTGTACGTCCGACTTCTGAAACTATAATCGGGCACATGTATTGAAAATGG
>CALBPU010000157.1 GCA_937899395.1 uncultured Fretibacterium sp. | reverse complement strand
AAATGTACGGTGAAAATAAATCAGAAATTTCAACAAAATATGAATTATTAAGAGGTATAAAAGAATCCGGTTGTGACTGGGTAGGTGAAGACGGAAAAGTTACCTTGTACGACGGACGTACAGGTGAACCGTTTGACAGACCTGTTTCAGTCGGTATTACATACTTCTTGAAATTGGTTCACCTTGTAGATGATAAAATTCACGCAAGATCTACAGGTCCTTATTCGCTTGTAACTCAGCAGCCTTTAGGCGGTAAAGCTCAATTCGGCGGTCAGAGATTCGGAGAAATGGAAGTCTGGGCACTTGAAGGTTATGGAGCTGCGAACGTTTTACAGGAAATTTTAACGGTTAAGTCCGATGATATTCGCGGCCGTGATAAAACTTACGAGAGAATCGTTAAAGGTCAAAGCCTCGTTAAACCCGGAGTGCCTGAAAGTTTCAGAGTTTTAGTTAAGGAACTTCAAGGGCTTTGTCTTGATGTTGATGTTCTGTTTGACGACGGCTCTCACGGTGATATTCCTATAGAAGATGATGACAAACCTGCTTTTATGGGGAGGTCTCAGGAGGTTTTTTCATCGGCAAGAAAAGCACGTAACAAAGCTAAAGCAAAAGTTCAAAACGTTGAAACAACTGTAACTTCCGAAACATCAACTCCTGAAACCGATAATGAAACATCACAGGATTTTTCAGGAATGGCTTCGGATTTATTTGAAACTGAACCAAGTGAGGAAGACCTAGAAAAGGTTGACGAAGAATTGAAATTAGATGAGGAAGAATCGAAAATATCTAACTTCTTTGAGGATACCGAAAATAACGGGGAGGAGGAATTTTAACTTTGGCAAGACGCAAAGAAATAACAGGAGTGAGAATAAAACTTGCTACTCCCGACAGGATTCATGAAATTTCAAAGGGTGAAGTTCTCAAGCCTGAAACTATAAATTACAGAACTTTAAGACCTGAAACAGACGGATTATTTTGCGAAAAGATTTTCGGCCCTACACGCAGTTACGAATGCAGATGCGGAAAATATAAACGCTCCGGCCCTAAATTCAAAGGCGTTATATGCGAACATTGCGGCGTCGAAGTTACAGATAACAGAGTAAGACGTGAAAGAATGGGACATATTGATTTAGCTGTCCCTGTTGTTCATATTTGGTATTTGAGAGGCATTCCAAGCAGATTAAGCCTTTTACTCGGAACAAGTGCTAAAGACCTTGAGAAGGTTATTTATTTTGCTCCGTCAAGAAGAACTGAAAAGGGCTATAAAGTTACAGCTTCATTAAGACCCGATATTGTTCCGATAGATTCTGTCGTATATGAAAGCGAGCTTAAAATTCACACTAACTATCAACAGGATAATTTCAAATACGAAGATGCTTTTCAGCTTGACGGGATTGAAAATGTTCCTGTAAATGTCGGAGATCTTCTCTCGCTTCAGCAGGTCTCAAAATATAAACAAGAATACGGTGATAACAGCCTCAAAGTTGAACCGGCTTTTATTTTGAGCATTCCTGACGAAGAACTCGGACTTGACGCAGGAGCTATTGTTCCCGAATCACAAGCTGACGATGACGCTACACGCGCAAAAATTTCCAATAATAACGAGGCTTTCATCGTTACAAGCGCCGTTAAACTTCCGTACTTAAAAGGGCAAATTTTAAGCTTAACAGATGTTGAGAAGCTCGAAAAATTATGTCCCGGTAAAGTTAAATGTTCCCGTCTTGAAAAAGTCATTGATTATCCGAGCCATTTAGTAATTGAAGGGAGCAATTCCCCTTTTAATCAGGCTGACGTAATCTTTGAACATCAACAGGAACTTTGCAGAAAATATGACGAAAAATTTGAGGCAGGAATCGGTGCTGATGGCGTTCAGGCTTTAATCAACAAACTTGACCTCGAAACTTTGACAGATTCGTTAAGAGAACAAATCGCCGATACTACAGGTCAAAAGAAACGAAAATTAATCAAGCGTTTACAAGTTGCTGAAGATTTCAAGAAGAGTGATTCAAAGCCTCAATCAATGATTTTGAACGTACTTCCTGTTATTCCTCCTGATTTAAGACCGTTAGTTCAGCTTGACGGAGGAAGATTTGCAACAAGCGACCTTAACGATTTATACAGAAGAGTTATAAACAGAAACAACAGGTTGAAGAAATTAAAGGCTCTTAACGCTCCTGAAATAATAATCCGTAACGAAAAACGTATGCTTCAGGAATGCGTCGACGCTCTCATTGATAACGGACGTGTAGGAAAAGCAGTCTTGGGTGCAGGCAACAGACCTTTGAAGAGTTTGACGGATTTGTTAAGAGGCAAAAAGGGTCGTTTCCGTCAAAATTTACTCGGTAAACGTGTTGACTATTCGGGACGCTCGGTTATTGTAATCGGCCCTCAGCTTAAAATTTATCAATGCGGTCTGCCTAAACAAATGGCACTCGAATTATTTAAGCCTTTTATCATTCGCAGGCTCGTTGAAAACAAAAAAGCTCCTAACGTCAAAAACGCTAAACGTCAAATTGAAAAGGGCGGCGATGATATTTGGGGTATTCTTGAGGAGATCATTAAAGACCACCCTGTTATGCTTAACCGTGCTCCTACTCTTCACAGGCTCGGTATTCAGGCGTTTGAACCTGTCTTAATGGAAGGTAAGGCAATAAGGCTTCACCCTATGGTTTGTACTGCTTTTAACGCTGACTTTGACGGCGACCAAATGGCTGTTCACGTTCCTTTGAGCATTGAAGCACAAGCTGAAGCAAGATTGTTGATGTTATCAGCCAATAACTTGTTATCACCTGCAAGCGGAAGACCTGTCGTAACTCCGACTCAAGATATTGTTTTGGGCGTTTACTATCTCACAGACATGAGAGACGGCCTTAAAGGCGACGGAATGCACTTCGCAGATATGGACGATGTAATGTCGGCTCTGTCGCACGGAGTTGTTCATGAAAACGCAAGAATATGGCTCAAGGAAAATCCCGAAATATGGGGGCATCCTAAAGGTCGCAGGCAATATAACCTCAACGGCGAAATCGTCATTGCTAAGAATTTTGAGGAAGTTGAAGGAGAACCTCACACAATATTCTTCGAGACAAGCCCCGGTCGTGTTACGTTCAACGAGAGAATTGCTCCTCAATTACGCTTTGTCAATGAACAGTTAGACAAGAAAAAAATAGGCCGTCTCCTTGATGATGCTTATGATAACGTCGACAGAGCAGGCGTTGTCGAAATGCTTGACGAAATTAAATCGCTCGGCTACCACTGGGCAGGCAGAAGCGGAATAAGTTTCGGTGTTCAAGCAGTTAGAATACCTTCAGAGAAAGCCGAAATCACTCAAGCTACTCAAGCTGAAGATGATATTGCAAAAGATAATTATGAAATGGGATTGTTGACCCACGATGAGTATCTCGACCAAAAGAGCAAATTATGGGGTGAAGCAACAAGAAACATCGCCAAAAAAATCACTGAACATATGAGCCGTGATAATCCCGTCAGAATGATGGTAGATAGCGGAGCTAGAGGTTCAAGCGGACAGCTCGGACAAATGGCAGGCATTCGAGGATTGATGGCTGACCCTACAGGTAAAACCATTGATTACCCGATTACAGCAAATTTCCGTGAAGGAATGAATATGCTTGAGTATTTCATCTCAACTCACGGAGCAAGAAAAGGTCTTGCCGATACAGCTTTGAGAACTGCGAAATCAGGTTATTTAACTCGAAGGCTTGTTGATGTTTCGCAGGATTTAATCATAACTGAACATGACTGCGGAACTGATAAAGGAATTTGCATAAGACCTTTGTTAAGCGAAGGAAAAGTCATGATAGGTATAGCTGAACGAATCGCTGGCCGAACTTCATTGCATGACATTGAATTTGACGGTGAAACAATCGTGAAATCAGGAGACATTATCACCGAAGCTCTTGCTCACAAAATCGAAGATTTAGGCATTAATGAAGTATGGGTCAGAAGCCCTCTTGCTTGTGCCTTAAAGAAAGGCGTGTGTCAAAAATGTTACGGCAATGACCTTTCATCACGTAAACTTGTTCCTATCGGTGAAGCTGTCGGAGTTGTCGCTGCTCAGTCAATCGGTGAACCCGGTACGCAATTAACAATGAGAACGTTCCATACGGGAGGAGTTCGTCAGGCTGAAGATATTACGCAGGGTCTTCCCAGAATTGAACAGCTCTTTGAAGTCAGAAGACCTCGAAAGGTTTGTATACTTGCAGGGCTTGACGGAGTTATTAAGGACATCACAACCGAAGGCAAACGCAAAATTACAATCGAAGACGATGAAGGCAATGTCGTTGTTCACCCGATACCTTCAGGACAGGAAATTCGTGAGGGAATTGAAATCGGTGTTGAAGTCGGTAAATTAACGGCTCTCACTGAGGGCAGCATAGACCCTCAACAGCTCCTTGAAGTCAGCGGAATTGATGCTGTTCAAAGAATGTTAGTCGATGAAATTCAAAACGTCTATAATTCTCAAGGTGTCAGTATTAACAACAAGCACATTGAAGTTATTCTGCGAAAAGTTGCGCCTCTCAACAAAGTCAGAGTTATTGAAGAAGGCGATACTAATTTCGTTGCAGGCGATATGGTTTGGGAAGATGAAGTTCAATCTGTTGAAGACCAGATCAAAAAGGACAATGAAGCCAGAATTAACGGTGCTGTAAATTCATTTGAGGGCGATATTCTTTTGTCGATTGATAAACCTGACGAAAATATTCAGGAATTTGTCGGACAACCTTTAACGGAAGAAACATTGAGAAAAATTTTAACTCCAGGAGTTCCCGTTAAGATAATGACCGTTGAACATGAAGGCAGCGAAATTGACATCATAATCGGAAAATCAGCTTTCCGTAAGCAGCTTGAAGGTTTGAGAGTTGTTCGTGAAATTAAACTCGACAAAAAAGGCAAAATCAGAAAAGGAACTATTTTAGGCCGTGAAGACCTCAAAAAAATAACTTCGTCTCCTGCTTCAATAATTCGTGTCAGAGATAAAGATATTGTTAATTCTCTTGCTGGGAAAAAATGGCTTGCAGAAGATATTATGGCCGGCAGCAGGCTTGTTGCTTCTCATGATACTTTGTTGACCGAAAGAGACCTCTCCGTCATAATTCAAGCTAATACTAAAGACATTAAAGTCTGGAGCAATGTTGAACATATTAACTCTGCCGAAATCATTCAAGCATGGTTCAAGGATAAAGACAGAGGATATATGGACAGAGAAATTTATGAGGACGGAGAAGCTACAGGCAAATATATTGACGATGACATCGTTAATCAGATTGCTGAGGGTGAACTTGATGAAATTGAATTTGAGGACGGCGACTCAACGATAAAATTAACTCGCTCTGAAATTCTCTTGAAAGCTTTAACTCCGAAACTCAGGAACAAAATTCTCGTTCATTCCGAATTTGTTGAGTATGAATATGAATACGTTTACGAAGAAGAAGAAGAAAATGAAGAAGAAGATAATGAAAATTCTTCTGATGAAACGGTTGAAACGGTCGAAGAAGTTGAAGATGTTTCAGGCGATGACGATACAGATGAGGAAGAAGCAGAGGAAGAAGAAGAAAATATATTCCTTCCAGGTCTTGAACTTAAAGGAAAAATCATTGAACGTCTTGTGAATGAAAATCCGAGCGATATTTATGTCAGATCCGCAACAAGCAGAATAGAAGTTTTTCATCTTGTCCGTGATTATACATTCGTACAAAAAATGCGCGAGCTTCCAGAATGCAAACCGTTTATTCACGGCATAACTAAAGCTGCTCTGGCTACTGACAGCTTCTTGAGTGCCGCGTCATTCCAACAGACTGCCCAAGTTTTAGCCGGTGCTGCGGTTAAAGGTGAATTGGATCCTTTAATCGGACTGAAAGAAAACGTAATAATCGGACATTTAATCCCTGCCGGAACAGGTGCTGAACCTTTCAGAGGCATTACAAGCAAACCTGTAAATG
>CALBPU010000156.1 GCA_937899395.1 uncultured Fretibacterium sp. | reverse complement strand
TCATTTTTCACTTCCATATTTATAATTAATTATAAATATGGAAGTGAAAAATGAAAAGAAGTCAGAAATAAATGATGAAAAAAAATCTAGTGAAATAAAAGAAAATGATTTTAATTGCTTTATATACGAAGATAATTATATGAAAGAAAAAGAAGTAAATGATTCTCCTCATTTAGACAAACAAAAAAAAAATTCAATTGATTCAAACTTGACATCAAAAGATTTACATGAATTTTTAAATGATGATTTGATTAAGGCATTAGATAACGATTTAGTAGAACCTAAAGATATTTGTGACATGTCAGACTGTAACAGTTGTAATGAATGCTTTGAAGGGAGTTCTGAGTGTACATCTAAAGCCAATTCCCCAGAGTTCAACATCAAATATCCTAAAATAATAAAGGATATTAGTATGAATTTAAATGTTGAAAATCCCTCGGATAAAAAAGATTCGAATGAATTAAATAAAAATTTTTTTGTAAATAAAGATAGTATAAATAATTCAATTAAAATTATAAATAATAATGAAAAAAATGAAACAAAAAAAATTATAGAAGAAGAAAAAAGTATAACTTTTGACAATAAAGATAAAAAAAAGGTATCCCATATTTCAATTTTTTCTCCAAAATTTATTCCTAAGAAAATGAAAACTAATATTGAGGATACCAAATCAAAAGAGGAAAAAGAGCAAAATTTCCAAAGCTTTAAAGACCAAGAAAAAATGAATGATTCATTAAAAAATAAATTTGATGATGAAGTTGAGCCTCCATTAATGCTACCTTTGACTAACTGGGAAGAAAGAACCAAATTACCTTGGGAAATAAGGGTCGGAGATTGGATTTGCTTATATTGCAATAATTTGAATTTTGCTTTTAGAAAAAAATGCAATAGATGTGGGCTTTTTAGAAAATCGAGCACTCTCCTGTTAAAACATCAATATTTTAATAATAAATATCAAGATATGGATAATCTTGGTAATTATAATGATAGATTTTATATGAATTATAATCAAAATAATATTTTAGATTTAAATTGTAATATAAATAATTGTTATGATTATAATAATAATTTATAAAAACTGAATATAGTTCTATTGTTTGTTTGTTATAGAACAAATAGATTCGGAAAAAGATTATAACTATGAATTAAATTATATTATATATTTCTAAATCTTATAATATATATTAAAATATGAGATTTATTAAGTAAAAATGACTTTTGTATTTAAATATAAATAGTATATAAAATATTTGTTAGAAATGTTTTCCGACGGAGGCACAAGGTTTCATTACACGATAATTGCCGTTTGTTACTCACCAAAACGGGAATTATTTAAAGCAGCAATATAAAGATTGTCAAAAAACATTTGTATTTTTGTTCTTTTGTAGTATAATGAGTAACTGTAAAACTATAAAATTTTTTCAGGAGGAAAATATGAACATCACAAAAGAAATTGAAAACGGAAAGCTTACCGCTTGCATTGAGGGCAAGCTCGATACCTCTACCGCACCGCAGGCTGCACAGGAGCTTGAAGCGGAAATTGACGGCATAGACGCACTCGTTCTGGATATGAAGGAGTTAAAATACATATCCTCAGCAGGACTTCGTCTGTTGCTTTCACTCCATAAAAAAATGGCTGTTAAGGGCGGTATGACCGTCAGGAATGTCAACGAAACCAATATGGAAATCTTTGATATGACGGGATTTACGGATATTCTGAATTTTGAGTAAAAGCAACAATATGGAACGACCCCTTATTTTTGAGCCGATTTCCTTGTCGTTGAAGGACAGAGTGGAGTCCGTTCGCAGGGAATTCGGCAATACTCTTTACGTTTATACCTTCGCATCGCTTTATGCGTGGCAGGAGGATGAACAGTATGAAATCTGCTTTTGCAAGGACGCTTTTTTAGTTAAAAACGGTGCAGAAGGAGAAAACGCATTTTTATTTCCCTGCGGCAGCGAAAGCGGAAAGAAGGAACTACTTGACGCGCTGCTTCAATATAAAACGCTTGATTTCTATTGCCTGACGGATGAGGATAAGGCATTTCTTGAAAAAGAATATCCGGACAGATTTGAATTTACCGAAAGCCGTAACGAATTTATCTATTTATTTGACAGGGATGCTCAGCTTGCATTAGAAGGAAAAGAATACAAAAAGCAACGCCACCAAATTAATATAGGCAAAGCCTCAGCAAAGGAATGGAAAACCGAGCGGCTGACTGAGGCTAACGTTGAAAGGGCTATTAAGATTAATCAGGCATGGGCTGAAAGATCAACTTTTCTTGGCGGAGTTTCAACCAGTTCTGTTTCAGCTTCTGCCCGCTTTTTTTGTTTGAGTAACACTTCCGCATTTTCAAAAGCAAGGTGCGCACTCGAAAGTAACTGCGACATTTCGGGATATGCTTCGCTACTTGGCTTTCGCTCCGCGTAACGCCCTCGGATCCCCCAGGGGGTTTTTCCTCCCTGGCTCCTTCTGCGCTTGCCCCGGGTATTCCATCCCCGGGTCACACTTCCTCTCCGTGTCCCCACAGTTCTGTCAGTTAAGGGTGCAGGAATCTGAACCTGCTGTCCATCGACTACGCCTTTCGGCCTCGCCTTAGGCCCCGACTTACCCAGGGCAGATCAGCTTTACCCTGGATT
>CALBPU010000155.1 GCA_937899395.1 uncultured Fretibacterium sp. | reverse complement strand
GATAATCTTCTGAGTACGCCATTTATTTATTATATTACATTTATCGCTTTTTAGCTGGGCTTAGTATAAATTCGTTGAAAGTATTGAAATTTCTGAGGAGAAAATTTTCACGTTTACTGCCGATTTTGTCATGATGAGTTAAAGTCAGCGTTAAAGCAAAATTTGCTGGAAATGAACTCGAATCTGAGGAATTATTCATTTCAGCTGAAAATTAACTGAAGCAATTAACCCCTCTGTCAAAGAATTTTATTTCTCAACAGAGGGGTTTTTGTTTGTTATCTTTTTAATACGAAAATATTAATTCTCCGCCCTTGACATCAACATTAACTTTCGCTTTCTCTCGAATGCCTCCAGCTATTAAAGCTCTTGCCAATTTCGTTTCAACGTTGTGTGTTATGTAACGTTTCAACGGCCTTGCACCATATACGGGATCATAACCTGCCTTAGCTATAAACTTCAAAGCTTCATCGGTGAAATTCAATTCGATTTGACGATCCGAAAGTCTTGATGAAAGATGACCGATTAAAATTTTCACGATTGCTTTAACTTCATCTTCACTTAACGGCTTGAAGAACACAATATCGTCAACACGGTTCAAAAATTCAGGTCTGAATGACTCTCTTAACATCTGAGTAACCTGTTCTTTTGTGCTTAAAGGTATTATTCCGTCAACAATTCCGTCAAGCAAAGCCTGTGAACCGATATTGCTTGTCATAATTATCACGGTGTTCTTGAAGTCAACAACATGGCCGTGAGAATCTGTTATTCTTCCGTCATCAAGAACCTGAAGCAAAATGTTAAAGACATCAGGGTGAGCCTTCTCAATTTCATCGAACAAAATTACACTGTAAGGTCTGCGTCTGACAGCTTCGGTTAATTGTCCTCCTTCATCATAACCGACATATCCGGGAGGCGCTCCTACTAAACGAGATACCGAATGTTTTTCCATATATTCGCTCATATCGATTCGGATTAAATTTTCTTCACTGTCAAATAACGCCTCTGCTAAAGTTTTTGCAAGTTCAGTTTTTCCTACTCCTGTAGGCCCTAAAAATATAAATGATCCGATTGGGCGTTTAGGGTCTTTAATTCCGCTTCTTGCTCTCAACACAGCGTCTGCTACAAGATTAACAGCTTCATCTTGACCAACAACTCTTTTATGCAAAATTTCATCGAGTTTCAATAATTTTTCTCGTTCACCTTCAAGCAGCCTTGTAACAGGTATTCCTGTCCAACGACTGACTATATCAGCTATTTCGTCCTCTGTAACTTCTTCACGCAATAATTTTTTCTCGCTTGATGTTGAAGCGTCTTTAATTTTTTCGTTCTCTGCTAATGCGTTTTCAAGTTCCCTTAATTTTCCGTAACGTAATTCGGCAGCTTTGTTCAAATCATAATTACGTTCAGCATTTTCAATTTCGGATTTAACGTTTTCAATTTGCGAACGAATATCACGAATGCCGGCAATAGATTTTTTCTCAGTTTCATATTTTGCACGCAAGACATCAGCTTCAGCTTTTGCTTCCTGTAACTCCTTCTGTAAAATTTGCAAACGTTCTTTTGAGGCTTCATCGCTTTCATGTTTTAATGCGGTTTCTTCAATTTCGAGCTGCATAACTTTACGTGATATTGCGTCAAGTTCGGAAGGCTGCGAATCAATTTCAGTCCTAATCATTGCGCAAGCTTCATCAACAAGGTCAATCGCTTTGTCAGGTAAAAATCTGTCAGTGATATAACGGTTTGAAAGCACTGCCGCCGAAACTAAAGCATTATCACGAATAGTAACGCCGTGATGAGCCTGTAATTTTTCGCTTATGCCTCTTAAAATCGAAATAGTATCTTCGACTGTCGGTTGTTGAACGTCAACAGGTTGAAATCTTCGAGCCAGTGCAGCGTCCTTTTCAATATATTTGCGATATTCATCAACTGTTGTTGCTCCGATACAGTGTAATTCTCCTCTTGCTAACATCGGTTTCAACATGTTGCCTGCATCAACTGCACCTTCAGCAGCTCCTGCTCCTACGATAGTATGAAGTTCATCAATGAATAATATTATTCTTCCGTCGCTGTTTTTGATTTCGTTTAAGACGGCTTGAAGGCGTTCTTCAAATTCTCCTCGATATTTTGCTCCTGCAACTAACGAACCCATATCAAGTGCAAAAACTGTCCTGTCTTTTAATCCTTCAGGAACATCTCCGCGTAATATCCTTTGAGCCAGTCCCTCAACTATTGCGGTTTTTCCAACTCCGGGATCTCCGATTAAGACGGGGTTATTTTTAGTTTTACGTGAGAGAATACGAATAACTCTGCGAATTTCTTCATCACGTCCGATAACAGGGTCTAATTTTCCGTTTTTAGCAGCCTGAACTAAATCACGCCCGTATTTTTCGAGAGCTTCATAAGTTGCTTCAGGATCTGCGCTCTGAACTCTCTGTGAACCTCTGACTTCTGTTAAAGCCTTCAAAAATTTCTCTTCAGTGATATTAAACTCCTTCAAAATTTTCGAGCCGTCCGTCATTGCCATAAATAAATGTTCAACGGAGATATATTCGTCTTTTAATTTTTTCGCTCTTTCTTCAGCCTTCGTTAAAATATTTTCGAGCCTGTTTGTTATATAAATTTTTCCCTGTTCAACTCCGCCGCCTGTAACTCTGGGAATTTTTGATAATTCACTTTCAACGGATTTTTCGAGAGCTTCTGTGTTAATATTCATTCGCTTGAGTAATTGAGGTATAAGCCCTTCAGAATCGTTTATAAGGGCATAAAGCAAATGAATTTCATCAACCTGCTGATGATTATATTCTGAAGCAGTTGCTTGAGCAGTTGCCAAAGCTTCCTGACTTTTTCTCGTTAATTTGTTCATATCCATAATAAAATTCACCTCTTATATTTTTAACTAACTTTGACTAATTACGAGTGATAATTTTATAGGTGAAAAAAATTTTTGCAATACGTAAAATTATGTACTGTAAAATTAAATCACGAAAATATTTTAAGAGGGAAAAAATTTTGAATGAGATTTTTATATTTAACGTTGCAAAATTAGCTGTGAAATCAATAATTAATGTTGCGTCAGTTTTTCCGAAACCGGGATTAATAACTCCGTTGAACAACAGTGCGTTAGACGGAACAGATTTTCCTTGTTTGATTGACGGTGCTATGTCATTGTTTCAGTGCCTTGTTAATTGCGTTTCAATAGGTTCAGATACTGAGGCATTAAAACCTGAAGACGCGTTTACAATTTTACGAACTCCCGCGAAAATCGGTATGAATGATTCATTAAATGCGACACGGGGTAAACTTTCAATGAAGGGCTGTATATTTTCAATGGGGTTAATATGTTCAGCGGCAGGAAGATTAATTTCCCAACAAAGATTTTTAACTCCTCAAGCTCTGGCATTAACAGCGTCATCGTATGTTGAAAATATTGTTGAAAATGAATTATGGGGGCTTGAAAATAATACGGGCGGAAAATTTTTAACTCAAGGCGAAAAAGTTTATATAACTTACGGCATTGAAGGAATAAGGGGTGAAGCTGAAAAAGGATTCAAAAAGACGTTAAAGGCTGTTGAACTTCTGCGAAAACTTTCAGCAACTCACGGTCATTTAACATTACGTGAAAAACTTGTGCATACGTTAATAAACATAATGACTGAAAATCAAGATACAAGTATTGCAGCACAAGGCGGGATAATTGAATTGATAAAAGTTCAAGAGGAAGCTAAAAATGTCATTGATGCAGGAGGAATGTTAAGCGAAAAAGGGATTGAAAAAGTCTTCGATTTCGACAAAAATTTACGTTCAAAAGGAATTGCACCTAACGGAAGCGCAGTAATTTTATCGACAGCATTATTTATTCAAAAGCTTGGTGAATTAAGGAACACACGATCAGGTTATAACGAGTAAAAAAAATCAGAGCCTCAAAATGAGACCCTGATTAAAAATTTTATTCGATTGCACTGATGAATAACTCTTCAGATTCGAGTGCACCGTTTTGAGCTTTGACACAAACTTTGAAATCATCTTTTACAAATTCAGCAGGAATTGTAAATAAGCCTTCATTTGAAATTGAAATTTCAGTAACGTTATCGTCAATGTAAACGATTGTTTCAGAAATTTCTGCCTTTGTTCCGTTAGCATATTTCCATTCACCTAGCTTGAATGTTACGGGTGAATTTG
>CALBPU010000154.1 GCA_937899395.1 uncultured Fretibacterium sp. | reverse complement strand
TCACTTTGTAAAAAAGGGTAATTTTGAATTTCCTTTGTGTAATTACAATATTTTCTAACATACTTTGGAATCATAGTTGTTTTATATTTTTTCCTACCTTTAGACCAGTAATAATATGATTGCTTAAGAATGATAGTATTTTTATTTAATTTAAATTTAACTCTTCCATTCTTCTTCAAATCAGTATATCCATCACCTTTTAATTCCAATGGATCAAGTGATACTTCAGGGTCTTTATAATTAACTTTAACTTGCATTTGTTCCGATTTACCAGGAGAACATGTGTTATATACATATTCAAGTGGAGGAAATGGAACAAAATTAAATGTAGCTATTCCGCTCTCAACATCATAAGATGTAATATGAGGATAATAAAAATTGTCTGCATTAACTGTTATGCTTTCAGGTAAAACATTTTTCACGTATTTAGCAGGCATAATATCTTTGAAATCGATTTGAAATAATTGTTTATCAATCTTTTTAACCTTCAAATCACGCGATACCTCTTGAGGAGAAATTTTAACATCATAGATATTCAAAGGATTAACAAGTTTGCTTAAATCTAAGTAAGTCATTTTGTTGCCATAACAATGCAGATTATATAAATTAGGGTTTGAATCATCTAGGATTAATTCCTGAATATCATCTTTATGACATTTTAATGTACTTAAAGAAGTACAACCGCTAACATCTATTTCTTTTAATAAAGGCATTTCATAAAACGTTAATTCTCGTAAGTTTGTACATTTACTAACGTCAAGAACTTCTAACGGATTGTCAACTATATAGGGTTTATGATTTATTGCAGTTAATGCTGTGCAACCGCTTAAATTTAATTTCTTTATCTGATTACCCGAACAAAACAGCGATTTTAACGCAGTACAACCGCTAGCATTTAATTCGGTTAGCTTATTAGCTCCACAAGATAAAATTTCTAAAGTTTTAGAGCCGCTAACGTCTAAAGTTGTTAAATTAGAAGAGTTACAACTCAAATCTGTTATGGAAGAACAACCTTTTATGCTTAATGAAGTTAATTTCGTTTTGCTGCAGTCCAATATTCTTAGAGATGAAAGACCGCTTAAACTCAACGAACCCAAAGGATTATCATAGCAATATAAAAATTCAAGAGCCTTGCAACCACTTACATTTAAGCTCGTTATTTTATTTCTGCTACAATCCAGAGAGCGCAATTTAGGTAAATTTAGGCTTAAACTTGTCAAAGAATCTCCATAAAAATAGATAACTTCAAGTTCCTTATTATTATCCAAATTTATACTCGTAAAAGGTCCACCTATATATAACCTTTTTAATTTTGTATTATTGCTCAAATCTACATTTGTAAAAGTGCCGCTAATGTCAATATATTCTAACGCATGAAAAAATTCTATGCCTTTAAGGTCTTTAATACGCTCGTCTGTATTGTGATAACTTGGACCCATTAATGATGTCCACTTCGAAAGCTCCCGATCATCTAATTCTCCGTTACAGTTGCCAGATTCAGCCTCACAGTTTGAAATATACTTGCGAAACATCGGGTCAGGAAAATTTGCAGCATCAATTTTAATACCTGCCCAAGCCGACGAACACATTATCACGAAAATCATTAACGCCCAAGTAAAAATTTTTTTCCGCATTGAAATCTTCCTTCCTTAAAAATTTTTTCAGAGTGAAGAGGTTTTTTAGGATTCTGAAATTTTGAATATTATAAATGAATTTAAGGATTTTTAATTCAGTGTTTTAACTTAACAGCTGCTTGATATAATTAAAAATACACAAAAAATAATTTTGGAGGTCATAATTATGCTCAAAGGTATACCTGATATTCTGTCGCCTGAATTATTAAAAGTTCTTGCCGAAATGGGACACGGGGATAAAATCGTTATCTCTGACGGAAATTTCCCTTCGCAGTCAATGGGTAAAAACGGCGTTGTTATTCGTTGCAACGGACATGGTGTTCCCGAACTTTTGGACGCAATTTTAAGCCTGTTCCCTCTTGATACTTTCGTTGAAAAACCTGTTACTCTTATGAAAGTAGTTAAAGGTCAGGAAGTTGAAACACCGATTTGGGACACTTACGAGGAAATTATCTCAAAATATGACAATCGCGGAAAAAATGCAATAGGTTTTGTTGAAAGATTCGATTTTTATGAGGAAGCAAAAAAATCTTATGCCGTCATCGCTACAAGTGAAAAAGCCCTTTATGCCTGCATGATTTTGCAAAAAGGCGTAATTAAACCTGAATAATTTAACAAAGGAAAATAATCATGAAAGTTTTATGTTTCGGTTCGCTTAACATTGATAACGTTTACAGCGTCCCTCACTTTATAACAAGGGGCGAAACTCTTGCGGCACGTTCGTTAAAAGTTTTTAGCGGCGGTAAAGGTCTTAATCAGTCAGTAGCCCTCGCTAAAGCAGGCTTGAATGTTTTTCATGCTGGAGCTATCGGTGAAGAAGGAAAATTCTTAATCCAAGAACTTGAAGCTGCAAATGTAAATACATCGTTCATTGAAATTTTGAAAAATGTTCAGACAGGACACACTATAATTCAAAATAATGATGACGGTGATAACTGTATAATATTATTCGGAGGAGCTAATCGGGAAATCACTAAGGCTCAAATTGATAAAACTCTCGCTAATTTTTCAGACGGTGATGCTTTAGTGCTTCAAAACGAAATTAACAACCTCGAATACATCGCTGAAAAAGCTAAAAAGCGCGGAATGATTATCGCCCTTAATCCTTCGCCTATGGAAGAAAATGTCCTTCCGATTTTCAAATATGCTGATTATCTTTTGCTCAATGAAGTTGAAGCAGGGCAATTTTTGAACAAGGATATTTCAAACGAAACTCCCGAAAAAATTGCCGGCATGTTACGTGAAAAATTACCTGAAGCAAAAATTGTTCTTACGTTAGGAACTCAAGGAGCTGTGTATTCGGACGGAAAAATTTCTTTCCATCAACCTGCTGTCAGGGTAAAAGCTGTCGATACTACTGCGGCTGGAGATACGTTTACGGGATTTTTATTGGCAGGAATTTTTGGCGGCGAAACTCCTCAATGGTCAATGAATTTTGCTACAAACGCCTCAGCTATTGCGGTAACGAGGCACGGTGCAGCACCGTCAATTCCGACAAAAGAAGAGGTTTGGGAAAAGTTGAAATAAATTAAATCCCCTTCGCTAAAATTTTAACGAGGGGGATTTGTTTAATTTTTTATCGTGATTTTTTTACGGCTTCTTTCCAACCGTCATACAAATTTTTTCGTACATCTTCGGCCATACTGGAATCATATGAAATACGTTTCAAATTCGTGAAAACTTTTTCGTCATAAATTCCTGCCGAAATTCCCGCACAATATGCCGCCCCTATTCCTGATAATTCTTCAGCGTCTGGAACATGAACGGGAATATCTAACATGTCGCTTTGAAATTGCATTAAATATTTATTGCGTGTAGGGCCTCCGTCAACCCTTAAACCCCTTATCGCAATTCCTGAACTTCCTCTCATTGCTTCAACAATATCTGTAATTTGATACGCTATGCAATTAAGAGCCGCTTTAACAATTTCATTTTTTCCTGTAGCTCTTGTCATTCCGACAATACAGGCTGTTGCGTGGCTGTCCCAATACGGTGCCCCTAAACCCGAAAATGCCGGAACTAAATATGTATGATCGTCCGGGTTAGCAGCTTTTGCAAGTTCTTCAGTCTCTCCGGCTCCGTTAATGATTTTCAAATTATCCTTCAGCCATGTTATAACGGCTCCAGTGTAATTAATATTTCCTTCGAGAACATAATTAACTTTTCCGTTAATCTTCCATGCAAGGCTTGTAACAATTCCGGCATCACTGAACACAGGTTTTTCGCCGATATTCATCATGATTGAAGAGCCTGTTCCGTAAGTCGCTTTAATCATTCCTGAACTCAAACAGCCTTGTCCGAACAAAGCTCCGTGAGAATCTCCAAGAACTCCGCAAATCGGAATTTTTTTGTCAAGCCAACCTTCCAAATCTGTTGCTCCGAAATCACCGTCAGAGTCCGTAACTTCAGCCATACAATTTCTGTTAATCCCGAAAATTTTCAATAATTCTTCGTCCCACGTGAGAGTATTAATATTGAATAACTGAGTTCGTGAAGCGTTTGAATAATCGGTCTGATGTCTTTGACCGTTCGTTAATTTGTAAACAAGCCATGAGTCAATCGTACCGACTGCAATTTCTCCTGATTTAGCTGCCTCTGCAACACCTTTAACATTTTGAAATATCCAAGCTAATTTTGCAGCAGGAAAATACGGCGATAATTTTATTCCTGTCTTTTTGTAAACAGTTTTGGAATATTTTCGCTTTTCAAGTTCTTCACATATTGCAGCACCTCTTGAACATTGCCAAACTATCGCATTATAAAGAGGCTTACCTGTTTTTCTGCTCCAACATGCTGAAGTCTCACGTTGATTGCTGATACCTAAAGCGGCGATTTCGTTTTTATCAATTCCTGATTTTTCAACGAGGTCTTTAACGACCTTAAGAGTGTTTGAATATATCTCGTTCAGGTCATGTTCAACCCAGCCTTTGTTATTTACGATCTGTTTGTGAGGTTTATCGGTTCTGCAGAGCAGCGAGCCTTTATCATCGAATAATAAAGCCTTTGTGCCCTGCGTACTTTGATCAACACTTAAAATATATTTGCTCATTAGCCTAAAATTTCACAAACTTTTTTCGCAATGCCCTCAGCATTCATTCCGTAGTGGGCAAAAACTTCCTGAGATTTTCCAGTTATTACAGGTTCATCAGGTAATGAAAGATTTATAACTTTTCTCGGAGAATTTGCGCTTATAACCTGTGCAACAACGCTTCCCAATCCTCCGAAAGGCGAATGTTCCTCAACTGTTACAACAAGTTTTTTACCTTCAGCAGCCTTTAACAGCGTTTCAGTGTCTAAAGGTTTCACGCAATACATATCGAGAACTCCGGCCGAAATTCCTTTAGCCTTTAACAATTCTCCTGCATCTTTCGATGGCTTTACAAGTTCACCGCAGGCAACTATTAAAACGTCAGAGCCTTCAGCCAAAACCGTAGCTTTATTCATCTCAAAAGGAACATTACCTTCAGAATAAACATCTTCAACAGGATTTCTCCCAAGTCTTACATAAGCAGTCTTGTTATCCTTCAATAATTCCTCAAATACACATCGGGTCTGAAATCTGTCTGAAGGTAAATAAACTCTCATGTTCGGAATGGCTGACATGGCCGCAATATCTTGAGCAGAATGGTGGGTCATTCCTAAAGCACCGTAGCTTACACCGCCCGAAATTCCGATTAATTTAACGTTTGTGTCAGAGTATGCACAATCAACTTTGCACTGTTCATAGCTTCGTGTTGAAATAAATGAAGCAGGTGAAACGGCAAAAGATTTTTTCCCGCAAGAAGCAAGACCTGCGGCAATACTTACGAGATTTTGTTCAGCTATTCCGACTTCGACAAATTGTTCGGGATATGTATCGGCAAATGATGATAATGAAGCAGAGCCTCTTGAATCACTGCACAAAACTACGACGCTTTTATCTTTTGAGGCAGCCTCTTTAAGAACCTCACACATTACAGCACGGTTAGCAATTTTATTAGCCATTGATTAATCCCTCCTTATAAGCTTCAATATCAGCGGCAATTTTTGTGTATTCTTCAGGTGAAGGGAACTTATGATGCCACGATGCTTTATTTTCAATTAAAGGCGAGGCTTTTCCCTTGAGAGTTTCAGCGATAATTACAGTCGGCTTGCCCTTAGTTCTTTCTGCAACATCAAGAGCGTAATTAATTTCTTCAATTTCATTGCCGTTAATGTTAATGACGTTCCAGTTTGAAGCTTCAAAACGCATGTTAAGATTTCCGGGTGATAAAACTTCGTCAACGTTTCCTGAAATTTGAAGGTGATTATGGTCAACAAACGCACATAAATTATCAAGCCTGTAATGTCCTGCTGCTGCAGCACCTTCCCAAACTGAACCTTCCGCAAGTTCACCATCGCCCATTAACGTGTAAACACGGTAATTTTTCTTGTCCATTTTTCCCGCTAGAGCCATTCCAACACAAACTGAAAGTCCATGACCAAGTGAACCTGAGTTCATTTCAATTCCGGGTAAAGTGTTATGAGGGTGGCCGATGTATTCAGAGCCGAATTTTGAGAACTTCGCTTTGACCTCTTCAAGATTCATGAAACCTTCGTAGGATAAAACAGCATAAAGAGTTTCGACACAATGTCCCTTGCTTAAAACAAATCTGTCTCTGTCGGGGCTGTCCTGAGTTTCAGGAGAGACATTCATTTTCTCGTAAAGAGTAAGCAGAATTTCAGCCTCGCTCATGTCTCCTCCGATATGTCCTCCGCCGCCGGCCATGATAATATCAAGAGCATCACGGCGCATATCGAACGCTTTGATTTCTAATTCTTTAATGTTCTTTAACTTTCTCATTTTTACACCTCATCAAAAACAACATCTTCTCCATGAAGATAAGCTTTCACTTTTTCTTCAATGGGATCGTATAAATCGGGTTTTACACCGATATATTTGCAAGCCTCATAAACTATAGGAACAATATCTCCGTGAATTGCTGCGACATGATGAATATAAGGACCTTCTACAACTTTTGCTTCGAGACGTTTAAGATTATTAACCTCAATCCAAACATAAGTTCCTCGTGTGAATGGCCCGTCAATTCCTTTAGCATGGCCGAGCAATATCGAATATTCTCCTCCGTCTCCGTCAAAACGAACAAGGCTCATTAAACCATGTTTCGCTTCAGCACTTACTGCTCCGTTTTGAGGGAATGCAACAGGAACACAGATTGAAGGCTTTTCTTTTGCTACCGAAATCGGCCATGGCCCGCAATGCTGTAACAATTCTCCGTTTTCATTATCAGGGTGTCTGACTGTCCAGTCGGAGAACATTACACGGCGTTCATTCATTGAAGCTGCTTCGGCGATTAACTGAGAGATTGTCCCGTGAATATCCGTTTCACATACAACAGGTATTCCTTCTTCGTTTAAGAGGCTGTTTGCTGCACAGGGCATAATGTTAATTTCGTCCTGCAAGGCATTCCAACATTGAATAGCGATTGCGTTACAACCGTATTTTTCGGCTAAACTTTTCATGGCAACTTTCAATGTTGCAACATCTTCAAGCGATTTATCCTCAATTTTGCAGAACATGTTTTCTTTGCAATAGCTCACGACTTTTGCGACTTCGTTTTTCTCTTCTTTCCATTTGCGCATTTCCTGATAAAGTTCAGGCAACGGAATTGGTGAAAGCTGAATGTTGAATTTCTCAAGCAATTCGCCTTCGTTGCACATAGTACTCCAGAAATCAAAAGGACGCGGGCCAATCTGTAAAATTCTCGTGTGTCTGAAAACTTTTACAACATTGCAAACAGCTATAAAATCTCTCAAGCCTCTTTCAAATTCGGGGTCAGTTAAGTTGCAGTTATTCATGTATGTGAAAGGAACTCTGAAGCGTCTCAAAACTTTTCCTGTCGCAAATAATCCGCACTGGCTATCACGCAATCTCATTCCGTCAGGGCTGGGTCTTTCATCACGAGGCCCCCATAATAAAACAGGGACGTTCAATTCTTTAGCAAGCCTTGCACATTCGTATTCAGTTCCGAAATTAGCGTGAGGAATGAAAAGCCCTGCAACTTTTTCAGCCTTGAACTTCGCTATGATTTTTTCAAGCCCTGCATCATCATATAAAAGTCCTTCTTCGTTTACGTCATCAATATCAACGAAATCAATTTTTAATTCCTTCAGACGTTCTGCTGTTAATTTTCTGTATTCAACTGCGGCAGGTGCGCTGAAGATTGCACGTCTTGTCGGAGCGAAACCGATTTTAATTTTTGCGCTCATTATTTACCCCCTAATATAATCTTACTTGGATTCGTTACGAGCCTGTAAAGCCATTTTTGCCTGTAAATTCCTTTGTGTCTGGTCAATTACAACTGCTAAAATGATTACGGCACCACGAATAATTTTCTGCCAAAATTCAGAAACTCCGCACATCGTCATTCCGTCATTGATAACTCCGATTACGAAAGCTCCTACGATTGTTCCGATTATTGTTCCTGAACCTCCTGACATTGAAGTTCCTCCCAAAACTGTTGCGGCAATAGCGTTCATTTCCCAGCCATCTCCTGAAGCCGGATGAGCTGCTGATAATTGAGCCGTGTTAATCAAACCTATCCATGCTGCACAGAAGCCTGAAATTATATAAGCCATAATTTTTACTTGGTCAGCTTTAATTCCTGAAAGTTTTGCGGATTTTTCGTTGCCTCCTACTGCGAGAAAGTGCCAGCCTGTAGGAGTTCTGTTGAGAAGGAGAGCTGCTAAGATTGAGAGTGCCGCGAAAATATAAACTCCCGCAGGAATACCGAACCAGTTAGCACCGAGATATTTCAAACCGACGTTTCCGAGACCTGCAAAACCTCCGATATTCGGGAAAGTAGCTCCGCCCGAACGTAAATTCGCAAGTCCTCTGCAAATATACATCGTTCCTAAAGTCGTAATGAATGCTGCGACGTTCAATTTCGTGATTATTAATCCGTTTACAAGCCCTATCAAACAACCCATGCAAAGCATTAAAACTATGATTGCAGGAACCGTGAAATAAATTGTCTTGCCTCCGATTGTCAAACCCTCTTGAATTAAACCGCCTGCCAACATTCCGACAAGTCCTACGACAGAACCTACTGATAAATCAATTCCACCCGTAATAATTACGAACGTCATTCCTAAAGCAAGAATACCGTATAAAGCAACATGCTTTGCAACCATTGTTAAAGTATTTACTGAAAGGAACGATGAAGAAGCAAAGCTGAAGAAAATTACAAGCAATATTAATACGATGAATGTTCGACCTTTTAACAAGGTCATTATAAGTTGATTATTATCCTTTTTCATTTTTTCACCTCGAAAAATTTTTAAGCGGCATTTTTGCCCGTTCCAAGTCCTGCGTATGAAGCACGAACCAAATTATCCTCAGTTATCTCAGAACCGCTTAATTCGGCAGTGCATTTACCGTTAGACAACACATAAATTCTGTCAGCAATAGCCATAATCTCTTTTAACTCCGAAGAAATTACGATGATTGATAAACCTCGTTCCGAGAAATCATGAATAATTTCAAAGACTTCCGTTTTAGCTCCGATGTCTATACCTCTTGAAGGTTCGTCCATCAAAAGAATTTCGGGTTTAGTCATGAGACCTTTAGCTATTACGACCTTCTGTTGATTTCCTCCTGAAAGCGAAAGAATTGGAAGATGTTTATCAGCGACTTTAATGTGAAGTTCTTTAATCTCTTCGTCAACGGCCTTACCTTCAGCGGTGTAATCCATTAAACAGAATTTTGTGAAATCTTCAAGTGAAGCAAGAGAAGCATTTTTGCAGATGTCAAGACTTTGAACAAGACCTTGCCTTTGTCTGTCTTCAGGAACAATCGCAAATCCCGAATTAAGCTGATCCGCAATAGTTCCGACTTTAATTTTTTTGCCTTTGTAAATTATTTCGCCTGAATGTTCGGGACGCATTCCCATTAAACACTCGAACAATTCGCTTCTGCCTGCTCCTAATAATCCGTAAATTCCGAGAACTTCACCCTTCTTCAAGTACATGCTGACATCATCAAGCAGCCAGCCTCCTCCGGTTTTAGGTAAATGAAGATGATTGACTTCGAGAATTTTTTCGGCATTGTCAAGGTCGATACTGCGTTCAAAGCGATGATACTGGGTATTTTTCCCGACCATATTTTCAACTATCCATTCAAGTTTTATGTCCTTAATATCAGCATCGGCAACATATTTTCCGTCTCTCAAAATCGTAACATGATCTCCGATTTCCATGATTTCCTCAAGCCTGTGAGAGATATATACGATTGAAATTCCCTGCTCAAGAAGTTCACGCATGATTTTGAACAAAACTTTAACTTCAGCGGCTGAAAGTGATGAAGTCGGCTCGTCCATTATCAAAACTCTTAAATCATCTTCAACAAGATTGCGGGCAATTTCGACCATTTGCTGCTGCCCAACTCTTAAATCTCCGACCATAGTATCAGGCGGAATTTCATGTTCAAGACGTTTGAGAATTTTTTTCGCGCCCTCAATATGCTTTTTATCGTCAAGAAGTCCTCCGATAGTTTTTTCATGGTTCATGTAAATGTTTTGATAAACTGTTAAATTCGGGAAAAGGCTTAATTCCTGATGAATAATTCCGATGCCTTTTGCTTTAGCGTCGCTAATGTCCCTGAAAAAAACTTCCTTGCCGTCCATATACATTTTACCGGCTGAAGGCTGTTCAATTCCGGCAATCATTTTCATGAGGGTTGATTTTCCTGCGCCGTTCTCTCCGATTAAAACATTAACTTTTGCTTTTAATAAATCGAAGGAGACTTGATCAAGAGCTTTTGTGCCGGGATAAATTTTGTCGATTTTTTCACAGTGTAAAACAACATTGGGATCATCAAACATAAATTAATCCCTCCGTTTATTCGATTACTATTGAAACAGGTGTAACGGTTACCGTATTTCCTGATGAAGTAGCAGCACCGATAATTTCAACAGTTTTACCTTTAATGCTGTCATTAATTGCTAAAGGAGTAACGACTTCGTTATCAACTTGAGTGTTAAGGGCTTTAGCATATTGGCTCCATTCGGTTTGATTTGTGAAATCTCCGAATCCTTTAACTGTCTGAACATCTCTGACTGAGGTTCCCGTGTAAATGCTTCCGAGCTGAATTGTGAAACTCATATTGCCCGAATAATTTTCAGGAACTACGTTAATAGTGTTGCGTTTGCCGTTAGCTTTTGAGGAATATTCACTGACGGTTCCTTTAATTTTAAGCGCTTTTCCGTTGCCTAAATCTTTGAGGTCTACAGCGTTAATGTCAGCGGCCTTTGAAGCTATTTCGGAGGAAATTTTTCCCCAGTCGCTTCCTGAGCTTGCGTGAGCATCGAATGCAACAACGCCCGTATATTGACCTTCAGTTCCTTTGTCGATTACCATAGCCGACTTTGCAACAAAAACTGCAAGAGCAATGATGATAATGACACCTATAATTTTTCCCTTCAAAATTATTTCTCTCCTTTCTGAAATTTTATGACAATGTTTGAAAAAAGGGAGCTTTGAAAGCCCCCTCATTAATAACTATTTCTCTGTATAAACGAACTGTGAAAGATTTGCCACGTTGTCTTTTGTGATTGCGATACAAGGGACAAGCTGTTTTTCGGAAGCGGGCTTTTTGCCTTCTCTGATGTATTCGTCAGCCTGTTCGATTGAGATTTCGGTGATTCTTGCAATCTGCTGAAGAGCTGTTCCGACCATTTGGCCTTTCGCAATGTAAGAAGCAGCGTCGTCTGAACCGTCAAGACCGATAATCTTGATGTCGCTTCTGTTAGCATCTACGCAAGCCTGAGCAGCTCCGCAAGCCATTGTGTCGTTTCCGCAAATAATTCCCTTAATTTCAGGGTGAGCCTGTAAAATAGCTTCGGTCTTTGAATATCCTTCAGCCTGATCCCAGTTAGCTGTTTGTTGAGCTACCATTTTGAAATCGGGATATTCATCAATGACTGAGTGATAATTCTGCGAACGAACCCAGCAGTTTGTGTCTGACTCACGGCCAAGAAGTTCTGCGTATTCACCGGCGTAATCCATAGCTTCGACCCATTTTTCGGCGATAGCTGAAGC
>CALBPU010000153.1 GCA_937899395.1 uncultured Fretibacterium sp. | reverse complement strand
TCTTCACCTTCGCCTTCGCCCATGCCCATTATCGCCGTCCCTGCACCTGTGAGAATCGCTTTGATGTCCGCGAAATCAAGATTGACAAAGCCGGATTTTGTGATGAGGTCTGTTACTCCCTGCACGGCCTGACGCAATACTTCATCAACTTTTTTGTACGCGTCAACAATTTTCATCTTCATGCCGTTATCCATCTGTAACAGCTTGTCATTCTCAACGATGAGTAGCGCGTCAACATTTTTCCGCAAATGCTCTATGCCTTCTTCAGCTGTGCGCATTCTTTTGCCCATTTCAAAAGCAAAAGGCTTCGTTACGACCCCAACGACAAGAACGCCCATGTCTCTCGCAGTTTCGGCTATGACGGGAGCAGCTCCAGTGCCAGTGCCGCCGCCCATTCCGGCAGTAACAAAAAGCATGTCTATTCCGGTGATATATTCTTTGATTTTTTCTAGGCTTTCTTTTGCTGCATTAGTTCCGACTTGAGGATTAGCACCTGCACCAAGTCCGCGAGTGAGATTTTCACCGAGTATTATTTTGTTGGGAGCTAAATTTTTGTCTAAAGCCCTTGCATCAGTATTAGCTGCTACAAAGTCTACGCCTTGAACATTTGACTCTATTATATGGTTCAAAGCGTTTCCGCCGCCGCCACCAACACCGAATACGACTATTTTTTCATTTTGACGAATGTTACTGTTATTATTTGCGAGTTTGAATAACTGTTCCTGATTCATATAACTTTCATTTCCTCCTCTGTATTAAATTGCAATTTTATTTTATTTTTACATGCTTTACAAGAAGTCTAGAATAATTTCTTGAATTTATCAGAGAGCTGTTTCATAAATTCGCCGAAATTTTTACGTTCTGAATTCTCATCTTCACCGTAATATTCATCGTCATCTTCTTCATTGCCATAATATTCCTGTTCATCATCTTCATAAACATCTCTTTCCTCATATTGATCATCTTGAGGTCTGCCTGATTTTCTTTCAGGACGTTTATCGGAGTATGTTGACAAGCCCGGCAAAAATTGATCCGATTCAATAAAAAGATAAGGGTCTTTTTTGGTTAAGACACAATATTTCAAAATTCCTGCAAGACTTACATACGAAGCGTTATCAAGTCCCATAGGCATTTGATAAATCGGTTCACGAACTTTTCTGACAGGCATTTGCAAAACGTCTTGAAGAACTTGATCAAGTCCCGGAGTTTCAGATACACCGCCTGAAAAAATTATCCCGTTCGGAAAATGCTGCGGCGTGCATTCGATGAGAGCGTCCGAAATATATTCGTCGAAAAGTTCTGTAACACGTGCAAAGATAGCTTGTGCAGCAAGGTCAAAATCAAATCCTTCACTGCGAATATCATCAGGGTCTGTAGTAAAAATTCTCTTCTTTAATCGTTCAGCTTCTCCCAAAGGTATATGCAAAACCGTAGCTATATCGTTGCGAATATGATCTCCTCCAATAGGAATGCTTATAACTTTGAAGGCCCTTCCGCCACGATACAAAACTATTCCCGTTGTACCTCCTCCGATACAGATTGAAATACAGCCTGCCTGCTTTTCCTCTTCATATAAAGCACCTAATGATGAAACTATAGGTTTGAGCAAAAGCGAACCGGCTCCGCTGATGTTAAGTTCAGCACTTCTGACACAGTTAATAACGTCCTGTATATGGGTCATAGGAACTGAAACAGTTTGAAGCCAAACTTCAAGTCTGTTGCCTGTCATGTTCAAGGGATTTTCAACAGGTCTTCCGTCAAGAGAATAACTGGTAGGGATTGTATGAAGAGGGTACATGCTCATTTTTTTGGGAAGATCACGACGGGCACGTTCTATTACTCTATTAATATCTTCAGTTGTAACAGGCCGTGTATCATCGTCTCCAAGCGTAACCATTCCGTGAGAAGATCTGCTCTCAATGTCCATTGCATTAAAAGCAACAACAACATTACTTAACCGTTCAGCCGGTATGCCGGTCATAGTCTGAGCATCTCTGAAAGCGTCCTTAATTGACTGGGTTGCCTGTTCAGGGTTTGTAATAACGCCTTTAGCTATTCCGCGAGAAACAGCATGACCGAAGCCCACTACATGAATAGAATCGGGATAACGATTATTTTTCCCTGCTATTATAATTTTAGTCTCTGTTGTCCCTATACTAAGACCTACAAGCAACTCTTCAGATTTTCCCGGCATTTTTTTTACGTTCCCTTCCTTATATCTATTTTATTCGCATTCCAACGAACAAATTTTCCAAATTAATTTTATTTCAATTATAAATTATAAATCATAAACCACGCAACATAATTTTTCCTTCATACGTAGCATCAATAGTGTGATTTCCGCCTTCTTGTATCAGCCTGGACAATAATTTCTCAACCGCTGTTCCTATATCTTGACCTCGATATTTTCCGGGCTGTAAAAATAATTCAAATTTCTGCGTACCTTCCGTTATCCTTACTATAAATAAATCCATTCCGGCACGACGTTCCCAAGCAATTTCATTAGCAGCTTCAAACCATTTGAAACTTTGAAATTCATCAATAAACGACGCTATTGTGTCAGTATATAAAGGCGACTTAAAAACCCCGCTTAACGGTGCCTGTATAGTAACCTCATCACCGACGTTACCCTGTTCGGGAATCTTCCAGATTAATTTATGTATTCCTTCATCGCTTGGTTGTCCGTTTTCAAAGAGCCACATTCTGCCGTCGCGTGATATGCACCAAATTTTACCTCGCCAATCAACTTTCACCCATGCCGAAAGCCATTGAATATTTGTTGTAAACCTTCCGAACGAGTTCATATGAGTTTCAACGATTACAGGCATATCACGTTCCAAAAATTCCTTTATGCCTTTCGAGTCTTTTATGAGATAAGGCCAAAATGTTAAACATCTTTGAGGAAAAATTTCCCATAACCTTCGCTCTAATATTTGCGATTGAGCCTCAACTTTGTAACCTTTGAGGGCAAACCATGATTCATACTCTGTCATGTAAACAATACAGCCTGCAATCATAGCCATCAAATATAATCTTAATCTGAATTTTCGAGCTCGCACAACAAATCACTGTACATTAAAAAACGGATCAAAAATTTTTATTTCAGGCTCAAGTTTTATTCCAGTGTTTTCGTAGACCTTGTGAGCGCAAATTTTTATCAGCTCCATTATGTCAGAGCTTGTTGCTTTTCCTCGATTTAATATAAAATTAGCGTGTTGTTCCGAAACTATTGCATCTCCTACTGAAAGATTTTTACAACCGCATTCATCTAATAATTTTCCGGCTGATTTTTCTCCCGGATTTTTGAATGTGCAACCTGCGTTCCCAAAGGCATGAGGTTGAGTTCCCCTTCTTAACAAGAAACTTTCAAGAACTTCTCTGTCTTTAGAATTTGAATTTCTGAAGGTCATACGTGCTGAAAGAATTATTCTTTTTTTATCAGTGAGTGAAGATTTTCTGTATGAATAATTTAATTCGTTATTATGCCATGTTTTTATTTCTCCGTTATCCTCGACGCAAATAACATCATCTGCAAGTTCACAAACTCCCCGTCCTCCTGCACCTGCGTTACCTGCTAAAGCACCTCCGAGAGTTCCGGGTATTCCTATTGCAAATTCCATACCGCCAAGTTTTTTTTCACGAAGTTCTTTCATTATTGAAGGAAGCATTACCCCTGCGTCAATATCCGCAGTAATATCCGTACGCCATGCAAAAGATTTCAGGTTCAAAGTGGAAATTACGATTCCCTTTACAAGTCCGTCAGGGAAAATAACATTGCTTCCTCCTCCCATAACGTAAACAGGGCAACCCTCCTCTAATGCGAAGGCAAATAAATTTTTCATGTCCTCAAATGAATCAGGAGCAACAAAAATTTCAGCCTCCCCTCCTACTCTCAACGTACATAAAGGAGACAATGATTTTTTTTCTTCGATAATCATATCCGGCAGAGCGGAATGTAATTTATTTGCTAACATAACATCACGTCATTCATAAAATCCTTACAAAATTTTTAGTAATTATACCTTATTTTCTGCCAAAATATTCTCACCGATTGTATAAACATCTCCTGCTCCCATTGTCAACAATAAATCTTGAGGTTTTAATGACGTTTGAATAAATTCGAGGGCGTTTTCAAAATTTACGGGAGTGATTTTTTTCGTAGAGTTTTTAATTATTTCGTCTGATGAACTGTGAGAGAGTTCTTTTTCACCTGCTGAAAATACGGGCATCAAAAATATTTCATCGGCAATGCTCAAAGCCTTAGCAATTTCGGGAGCAAACATTGCAGTTCGTGAAAATCTGTGAGGCTGATATACAACAACAATTCTTCGTTCGGGATAAATTCCTTTAACGGTGTTTAACGTTGCTTTTATTTCGGAAGGGTGATGAGCGTAATCGTCCATTACTAAAATATTATTCGATGTTTCACCTTTAATTTGCATTCGTCTTTCAGAGCCGTGAAAATTTTGTAGAATTTTTGCTGAAGTCTCAAAATCAATTCCGCAAAGATAAGCCGATGAAATTGCCGCAAGAGCGTTCAGGATATTATGTTCACCTGAAACTGAAAGTTCAAGCACTCCGAGTTCATGGCCGTTATGAGAAACTTTACATGAAATTCCGCCGCCGTGATTTTTAACAACGTCATAAGCTCCCCAATCGAAATTTTTTCCCCAGCCGTAACGAATAATTTCGCCTTTAGATTTTTTGCAGAGGTCAAAAACTTTCGAGGCTCCTTCATCTTCACCGCATAAAATTAAAATGCCGTTGTCTTTTCTTCCGTCCGAAAATCTTGTGAAAGCCTGAATAACTTCATCACGTGTTTTATAATGATCAACGTGATCCCAATCGGCATTCGTAATAATTGCTATTGAAGGGTGAAATAATTCAAATGTCCCGTCGCTTTCATCAAGTTCAGCTATAAAATATTTTCCGTTACCTGACACAGCATTGCTTCCAATATCAGGAACGTTAGCTCCAACATAAATCGTAGGATTTAATCCGGAATGCAAAAATATTAATCCCGTCATTGATGAAGTTGTAGTTTTTCCGTGAGCACCGGCAATTCCGATACCGTAATATTTATTGAACAATGAGCTTAGAGCTTCGGCACGTGAAAAAATTTTAATGCCCTTATTTTTTGCTGAAACTACTTCAAGGTTATCATGACTTACGGCACTGCTTAAAATTAAGGCTTTGGGTTTGAAATTTTCGATATGTTTTCTTGAATGTCCGATTGAACAAGGTATGTTATCGAGATCATAATGAGGTTCTTTTAAGTCGCAGCCTGTTACTTCGAGACCGTGAGCTTTTAAGAGTTTCGCCAATGCACTCATTCCGGCACCTCCAACACCCATTAAATGAACTCGTTTAATTTTATTCTGACACTCATAAACAAAAGCAGGAGGAATATTAAGAGGGACAAAACTTGTTTTAATGTCCGAAAATTTTTTTTGCAAAACATGTTTCATTAATGAAGAGTATTGATAAGCTATGAAACTTCCTTCAGGTTTTAAGACATCAACAACGCTGTCAAGTATCCTGATTGTAACTTTAGGAGGCAATACAGTGAAAGGCAGACTTGAAATTATGAAATCAAGTTTTTCGATGTCGTTATCATTCATATATTTTCTGAGTTCCTGAGCGTCGCTGTGAATGCTTAGTCCTTTATGATCAGGATATTCATCACGGATCATTTTTTGAAGAGCCGGGTCAATTTCAAACACTAAAATTTTTGCGTCAGGTTTAGCACGTTTAATTATCTCTCTCGTAAAAACCCCTGTACCTGCTCCAAGCTCTGCAATAAAATTTGCGTTTTGCCAATCTACTTTATCCAGCATCGCCTTCGTTAAAAATTTTGAGCTGGGAGTAACGCTGCCTATTCTTCGAGGTGATTTAGTGAAGCGTTCAAAAAATTTCATACTCTCTTTGAAATGCAATTTACTTTTCCCTTCCGAAAAAAAATTTTTATGCTTAAAGTGATATTATTTCTTTTAATAATTATACATGTGAAAAAACGAAGGAGAGAAATTTTTATGAGTGAAAATAAAAAGCGTCTTGTAGTTTTAACAGGTGCGGGGATAAGTGCGGAGAGCGGTTTCAAAACGTTCAGAGATTCGGGAGGTTTATGGGAAGAATACAGCGTAGAAGATGTTGCGAGTATTCAAGGCTGGTACAGGAACCCGAAATTAATGACGGATTTTTATAATGATTTGAGAAAACAACTCGAAAATGCTCAGCCTAATGACGGCCATAAAATTTTAGCTGAACTTGAAAAATATTTTGACGTTCAAATCATAACTCAAAATGTTGACAATTTACACGAAAGAGCAGGAAGCACCCACGTATTGCATTTGCACGGCGAATTAACAAAGGCACGCCCAGTTAATAACGATTACAAAATTATTGACATTGGTTACAGGGCACTGGGTTATGATGAAAAAGATTCGGACGGAGAATTATTACGGCCTCATATAGTTTGGTTCGGTGAAGCAGTCCCTGCAATAGGAGAAGCTGCACAGCTTGTAAGGAGTGCAGATATTTTTGCTGTAGTCGGTTCATCGTTAGTTGTATATCCTGCGGCGGGACTTGTTCAGGATTTGAGAGGCGGAACAAAATCTTATTTGATTGATCCTGCTGAAGTAAATGTTCCGGGCTGGTTAAATTTCAGAGTGATTAAGGAAGTTGCGTCAAAAGGAGTTGCGATTATGAGGGACGAATTGTTGAAGGAGGAAAAAATTAAATGGCATTCTCAAAATTAAAAGAAATTCCCGAAGTTAATGAAGCTGTAGGGAAACTTGAAGATTTATCACGTAAATATTTTCAGCTCATTTCATCAGGCTCTAATGATGACAGGGCACAGGCTTTGAAAATTTGGTCGAACATGTCGAGTTCATATTGGGAAATTTTGTTCGCAATTATTGAAGCTAAAACAAAAAATAATCCTTCAAAATTAATTTTTGATGATGAAGAAAGATTGTTTATTGATTTAGGATATATTCAAGGAGTTTTGACGCTCGGAAAAGATTTTGACACGAAAAAATTTCTCGCCTCAAAATGCAAAGCTGATATTTTGCCGGTTATGACTTTTTCGGATTATATTTCTGAATGTTGGGCAATGATTACCGGAAAAGAAATTCCCGATCCTGTTATCGGTATGTCATTGAACGAACGTATTAATAACCTGAATGAAATGTTAGTCGCAGCTCAAGATGAAAGGAATAATTTCTTTAACGAAATTTCAAATGCTTATCCGACAAACTTAAATACTCGTCAGCTTGTTCAAGTTATGAATGAATTTTTGATTTCGGCCATGAAAGTTAATATGCGTGTTCCTGAATACAGGGAAGGCGATGAAGCTTCGAGGCAAAAATTAGCGCAACAGAGAAAAGCATATCTTGACGCTGAAAAGGCTGCGATGCTTTTAGTATCATCTGCTCAGAAAAACGAAAATAATCCTTTGCCGCTTCAAAAGGTTGAAAAATTTACAGCTCTTAATGAAAAAACAAAAATTCTTGCGAAAAAAATTTTGTATTCTCAAATTGATATTACAAAAATTTCAAGACGTGCGAAAAAAATTACGGATAATTGCTCGGCCATGTCTGACACTATGAAACGTTCCGAACTTAAAAACATGCTCGTGAAAAAACGCGAATATCTCACTGTTCCTGCAAAAAATGCCCGTTGTGATACATCGCTTTTATGCCAGCCCGATTCAATGCCTCTTGATTATGCTAAGGACTACGAAATTTTCAGGGAGTTCACGGCTATGGATATGGATATGTTTAACGTTCCTCGTGTAAGAATGTACGGAATACCTAGAGCAATTTTTGTACCCGGTCAGGGATTAGGAACTTATGATTGGTCGGATAATTCATTTTTAATTCCTGCTTTCCCTATAGGAGGCAATGATAAATCAGTCAGTTATGCTTTAGCTGCTTTCAGATGGGACAGTGATGAGGACAGGCGGTTAAAAACTCCTTACGAAGGAATTAAAGAGAACAAAAAGAAATCTTTGCTTGCAATGGCTGCGTCATTCTACAAGGATTATTCAGTATGGCTTACTAAAGAGAAAAGAGGTTACAGACTTTTGCCCGGTGAAACTCATAAAGCATTCGTGAAAATGTTTACGACTAAACCGGAAGAGTAATTTATCATGCCTATAACAATACCCGGTGATCTTCCTGCGGTTAATGTTCTCGAACGTGAAAATATTTTCGTGATGACTCAACGCAGAGCAGAGACGCAGGACATTCGCCCGTTAAGAATTTTGATTTTGAATTTAATGCCCACGAAGATTACAACTGAAACTCAATTAGCCAGGCTTCTGGGCAATACTCCTTTGCAGGTTGAGATTGATTTATTGGCTATGAGCGGTAGAACTCACAAAAATACTCCTGCTGAACATATGTTGACGTTCTACAAAAATTTTGAGAGCGTTAAGAATGAATTTTTTGACGGAATGATTATTACAGGAGCGCCCGTTGAACAAATGCCGTTTGAAGCTGTTGATTATTGGCACGAACTCTGCGATATTATGGAGTGGAGCAAGTCTCATGTTCACAGTACGTTTCATATTTGTTGGGGAGCTCAGGCGGGCTTGTATTATCATTACGGAATACCAAAAATTCATTTGCAGAAAAAATTATTCGGGGTGTTTCGTCATAGAGTTACTCATAAAGGCTCGATATTATTCCGAGGTTCGGACGATATTTTCATGGTACCTCATTCAAGACACACTACTATAATGAGACGTGATGTGAAAAAAATTCCGGCATTAAAAATTTTATCCGAAAGTGATGAAGCAGGAGTTTATGTTATATCGACTGACGGAGGAAGACAGATATTTATAACGGGACATTCCGAATATGATCCTGAAACACTTGCTCTTGAATATTGGCGTGATAAAAAAGCAGGTCTTAATATTCAAATTCCAAAGAATTATTTTCCGAATGATGACGATACTCAAAAACCGATTTGTACATGGAGGTCGAGCGCAAATCTTTTATATTCAAACTGGCTGAATTATTTTGTGTACCAACAAACGCCTTATGACGCAAGAAATATTAAGGGATTGAAAATTTAACGGAAGGTAGAAAATTTTATGAGCCCCGGCGTGAACACTCGCGACTTTAGTTGTGAGATGAAACGCCGCTTCTAATTTGACATTAGTTAAAATTTTGCTAGAGTACAAAAACAAAAAGTAATGTTGTGTCCTTAACAGGGCTATTGACTTTAGTCGAAGGAGGTTCACTGATTTATCATCGTTGAATTAGGAAGCGGCCACTTCTTAAGTGGCGGTAGTTCATTTCGACAATATTCCCCATAATTCTTCGTGAGTGCTTAATGAAATCTTTTCATCTTTAATAAACTTTCCTATTACTCCGAAATTTATATTATGAGATTTTAATTTTAATTCAGCTTCAGAAATTTTTTCGGGCGGTATTACTGCGATTAACATTCCCGACGAAATTAAATTAAACGGATTAAAATTTAATTTTTCAGCAGCTCTTAATGTCAAATTTGAAACGGGAATTTTATTTTCATCAATTTCAATTCTTAAACCACAGCCCTGTTGAATTTCATATAACGCCCCGTTTAAGCCTCCTTCAGTAGGATCGTGCATGTAACGTGAAAACTCCCTCAAAATTTTTGCAGGCTCTAATACAGAAAAATCTTTTTCCCATGAACTTATTAAATTAATTTCGTCAGGCGTGAAAATTTCATCAAATAAATCTCTTCTATCATTTGCAATAATGCTCATTCCTTCGAGGCCGGCATGTCCTGTAACTAAAATGTAATCGCCTTCACAAATTTTTTTTGCGCTTAATTCATATTTCGTAATTCCTAACATCGTTCCCGATATTACGGGCTGTGAATAACGGTCTGAAAGTTCCGTGTGTCCTCCTGCAATAGCGATGTTCATTTTTTTGCAGGTATCATGAATTTCGAGCATTATATTTTTTATGAAATCCGTACCCATTTCATCAGGAATTATTAACGTAACAATCAGCCATGAAGGTTCCGCACCCTTGCAGGCCAAATCATTTGCATTAACATGAACAAGTAAAGAGCCTGCGTTTTTTGAAGCACCTGTTACAGGATCTGAAGCAGCAACTAAAATTCCTTCAGGTATTTTTATCAATGCTGCGTCCTCTCCTATTCCTCCTCCTACTAATAAATCCTCTCTCAATGCTCCAGTGAAATTCAAGACACTTTGTTTTAATATATCAGGCTGTAATTTTCCCGGCATTTTTATTTTCTCTCCTTATAATTAAAAGCGTATAATTTTTTTAGGAGTGAATTATATCGTGAAAAAATTTTTTATGTCATTAATAATTTTGTTTGTTGTTGAAAATATGGCCAATGCTCTTCCGTCTCATTATGATTTAAGAGATTACGGAAGAGTTACAAGCGTTAAAAATCAGGGTATACCCGGCCCGTGTTGGGCATTTGCTGCTGTTGGAGCTATGGAAAGCAATTATATAACTCAAAAATTAAACACTGATAACAAAATTCCGGATTTATCCGAAATGCAGATAGCTTTCTTTTGTTATAAAGGTCTTAAACCTGAAAAAACTTTTTCATCAGCTCATAAATCAGGGACATTAAGTCTTGAAGGAAATGTATTTATGCCTATAGCTTTTATGTCGAGATTATCAGGGCCGATTGATGATAAATTATTGAGATACTCTACAAATCTTTCAAGCTCCGAAAAAAATAATCTCGCTAAAAAATCTCCTGAAATTTTCAAACGTTCAATGAGATTAAGAGACGCGTATTTTTTATCAGGCACAAGAACCTTAAACGAGACTGACCGAAAAAATTTAATTATTAATCACGGCGCAATAGTTGTCAGCATGTACAGCGAAATCGGCAAATATCACACTAAAGGAAAATATTACACGTATTACAATCCTGATCACGGCAAAGATATTAATCATTTAGTTTTAATAGCAGGCTGGGACGATAATTTTTCACGTGAAAATTTTTCTCCTAAACCTTCACGAAACGGCGCATGGCTCATAAAAAATTCTTGGGGCACTATGAGAGGCACTAACGGAGGATATTTTTGGCTGTCTTATGATCAGCATACTTACGGCGGAACAGCATTCATAGTCGAAAAAAATAATTCGAGATTAAAACATTACGGCTATGATGATTTAGGGTGGTGCGGAAACGTAAATTATTCGTGGGGCGCAAATGTCTTCAAGATTGACAGTGATAAAGAAAAATTAAAGGAAGTTGCGTTCTATGCTCCGTCGGATAATATTAATTATGAAATTTACGTTTATGATTTAGGCGAAAAATTTTCAGGCTCACCTGTTTCAAACAAATTACTATCAACGTTAAAAGGCTCGAAAAAATTCACAGGTTATTACACTATAAATTTGCCCGAAGAAATTTCGTTAAGTAAGGGAAAATATTTTTCGGTCGTTGTTAAATTAGACAGAAATAATTTTGCGGTTGAGAAAAAAGTTAGCAAGTACTCCGAGAATTTTTTGATTCATAAAAATGAAAGCTATTTTTCAAAGGACGGTAAAAACTGGACTGACGGTATTCAACTAAATGCCAATGCCTGCATAAAAGCATTTACAATCAGCCCTAATTTACGCTAAAATATCAACGTTAAATTTAGCGGAGGTGGCGGAATGGTAGACGCGCCAGACTTAGGATCTGGTGTCCTAGATGTAGGGGTTCAAATCCCCTCCTCCGC
>CALBPU010000152.1 GCA_937899395.1 uncultured Fretibacterium sp. | reverse complement strand
ATAAAGTCGCGGAAATGACAGGGATAAGCGTATCAACGATTTTAAGAGCGCACAGGACCACAATAACATGTGCATAAATGGGTGGTGTCGCGAAATGGTTGTGAACGCGCCGTGAAACCGTATGTAGATTGAGCAATAGCGTATTTTACTGCGTGAGCAAAGCTGGTTCAAAACTGCTCGGTTTTGAAATAGGAATTTTTATCGCCATTTTGCAGAATTTTAGGTTTATAATATATATTTCAAAATTCAAAAAGGAGGCGAAAAACTTATGGCAGAAGAGACAGGACGCACGAGATTCCATTACGGCTTTTATGCGGCTATGGAAGTCGAATACGATTTAGCCGATATACCGCTGGTTTATGAGCAGGAAGTTGAGCTTGGCAAAGACCCGGTAAGGCTTGATTTTCTCGTGATTAAAAAAGAGCCTGACATCGTACTCAACGATCCCATCGGCGAATTTTTTAGGCAGGTTAATATCTTTGAATACAAATCGCCTGAAGACGGACTGTCCATTGATGATTTTTATAAAGTTCAGGCTTACGGTCTCCTTTATAAGGGCTTCGGTCGTAAAGTCAATGAGCTTCCGGTAGAAAACATAACTTTGACGATAGTCAGGCACACATATCCCAAAGATATGATGCAAATGTTGCAAGATTCGGACATCATAATTAGCAACGTTCATAGCGGAATTTATCGTTTTGAAGGGAAACTGAGTATCGAAGACATTATAAATTATGCTGAAAAAGCCATCGCCAGCGGAAACGAGCGAATAAAGGGAAACGCAGGAACAGTCATAGATGTTTGCCTTGCTGTAAATAAAAATCTTGGGGAGGTAAGAGAAATGTACGAAGCAGTAAGAGAAGTTTTCAAAGATGCTTTTGCGAAAGAACATCAGGATGGAATTCAAGAAGCAAACGAGCGTGTAGCAACAGATATGCTGAAAAAGTCTCTACCGCTACAACTTATTGAGGAAATCAGCAAGCTGTCGGAAGATGTAATTCGCAATCTCGCAACGTCTAAGGGATTAGCAATTTCGTAAAAAAATATTTGATTGCCGTGTTCCGCTTGTTCTCTGATATTTATTGGTGTCTATGGTGATGTCCAAAAATGAATAAGGATTCTATGGAATTTGTAATATACATGATTCATTGTTGCGCTAACAAACTTAATATTCCTCCTGCAAAAGTATATAAAAAACTTAAAGAAGCTGACTGTATCGGAGCATACCTTGTGCCGCATTATGAAATCCTGCATACCCAATCCAGCGAATATATTATGAATGATATTCTGCAATATCTGAAAAAAAGAGGGGTAACTCTGTGATTGTTTATCACGGTTCTTGTGAAGTTATAGATAAGCCTGATACCCAACACTCTTATAGGAATCTCGATTTCGGCAAAGGTTTTTATGTTACAAGCATTAGGGAACAGGCAGAACGCTGGGCTCGGCGAAAAGCTGACCTTTTTAATGGAAAGGCGATTGTTACACAGTATCAGATGAGCAATGATACAAACGGCTTTTCTGTTAAATCTTTTTCGGAAGATTTGAGCGAATGGATTGATTTTGTGTGCGCTTGCAGAGATGGTGATTTGCTATACCAGCGGTATGATGTCATTATCGGTAAAGTAGCCAATGACAAAGTTTTTAGAGTCGTTGATATGTATAAATCAGGCATTTGGGATAAAGAAAAAGCAATTCAGGAAATCCGCGCATATTCAAATTATGACCAAATTGCTTTTATATCCCAACGCGCTATTGATGAACTGTTGCGATATGAGAATTATTTCGAGGTTTGATTGATGAATGAAGATATTTTGGAACAAAATTACAGGGAACGTTTGGAAGAACGGATAATCGCGCGTATCGCCGAACAAAATAAAATTCCGTTAGAGAAAGCTATGGACGTTTATTATCACAGCAGACTGGCTGAAAAAATTTATCAAGGCATCAACGGCATACAATATTTAGATTGTAAAGTTTTAGTTGATATTTTGCATGATACTGAGCCCGTGTTGTTTGAAAGTGCTGAAAGTTTTGCATAAGAAAATCCTTGACGATTTAACGACAAAAGGATGAGTTGAGTATTGACTCTTTAATTGTTAAAATATTCAAAATTAGTTTCAAGATAAAAGAAGGTGCGACTTAAAATGTTAGATGAATATTTTGAAGAAGATCACGAACCCAAGACATATTATCCTGAATGTTATCCTGAATGTCCGAATTGCGGAAGCCATGATTTAGAGTATGACCATGTGCAAATCAGCGATACCAAATTCAAGACTATTGTCTACTGTAACAACTGTGATTTCAAAGAAGAGTTTCCAGAAGAGGAATATGACCCTAAGGACGACGAAGAAGATTCTACTGACGATGAATAACTGAGACCATAACAATCCCCCCAACCGTTTTCACAATCAGGGGGATTTTGTTTTTGTCGGTCAAGCGTAACGGACGTTATTTTGCGTCTGTATATTCGAAATACGCGTTGTCCTTATTTGTCTTAAACTCCAGATTAAAGTGCCTGCCTTCTGCTTTCCAGGCGGCAGCAACAATGTTGCTCCGAATGTTAAATAAGCTGTTAACTTGATGATTATATTCGTAACGTGCATATTTTTTCTCGCGCACAAGATACAAGCATGTTTTTGCGTTATCCTTGTTAAAACTGCTGTCTTTTTGCTTCAACTCTTCCGGGATTGTAACCTGACGCATAGTAACGCCGTAATGTTTCCAAACCCAAAATTCCGGGTCTTCATAACCGGCTTTTTCAGCGAACTTGAAATATCTCTCGGCTCTTGGAATATCCTGCTTCGTGCCAAGCCCCTCGATGTAAACATGACCTAACGCAACAGCCGCAGACGGAAGTCCCTGACTTGCAAGGAGCGATAAAATTCTCGTGCCCTCTTTGTAATAGGATTCCGCGCGTTTGGGGTTGGGTTTCACGTCATAGAAGCCCTGCTCGTAAATTTCGCCCATTCGTATCATCGCTTCGGGGTCAGCCATTGCAGCCTGAGTGAGATAAGGAACACACTTTTTCTGATTCTCATAATTTTGAGTTTCAAGTTCAAGCCTATAAGCAGTTTGATAAAAAGCTTCGTGGCTTCCTTTCTCTCTCATATCTGCGAGACGGTCAATGACTTCTTCAAGCAAAAGTCCTTTTGTGTTGAGTATTTCGCTGGCTTTAACGGTGTTCACTGCGGTTTCTGCTAACGGATATTCAAGTTCAGCGGCGGTTTCAAAGTCGGCTGTATTTACTTTTTGCGTGAGATGGTTAATTGCGCTGTTGTGAAGGGCGTTTCTTGTTTTCAGCGCGGCTTCGGCGAAATCATCTTCAAAAACGAGTTTTGCGTTAATCTCCTCCGTTATTTCCTGATATTCTTCGGGAAGTTCAAAACGCAAAGGAATTGTAACGGCTTTGTTCTCAACGTAGAGCGGCACAAAGTCATACATTCCCATGTAATTCATGATTGACGGATGAAAAGCCCAAACGTTATTGCGGACAACGCTGTCAGTGAGCAGGAACGGGAGCGTAATTTTCTGTTCCTCAGTCGAAACGATTTCACCGTCTTTATCAAGAAGCTCAATCTCGAAGCCTTTTGCCCTCGCAATGCGTCCCCTGAATTTTGCCAAAACGCCGTTAAGATTATTCAGGATTTTATCCGCGTCTTCTTTCTTGAACGAATAAAGACGGCAACCGAAACGGTCAGGCTTGTCATAAACCGCAAGCTGAAATTCATTATCTTTCAGTCCTGCGCCGTACATTACAACGCTCGTGTCAGCCATAGGAGCGCCTTTTTTGTTGACTATTCCGCGAAGAATGTCGCGCTGTTTTGTAAGCGTAATATCTTTCTTTTTCGCCGAGATTGAGTCGAGAACCTGTTTAAGGTCAGGAATAAAAGCCTCATTGTAAAGGCTGTCATTAAAAGAAACTTCAACGAGAACCTGACATAAATCTTCGGCTTCTTTGCCTTTGACGGGCGTAACTTTTCCGACGACTTTAATGCTGATGAAATCTTCGGGATTGTAACGTTCCAGCATTGCCGAGAGTGCTTCGACTCCTGACTCGGTGTTGGATTTGTTCGTTTCGGTCATTGAGTCTTTGTTTTCAAGCGCGGCGGCTTTCAACTCATCTTTTTCGGGCTTTAAGTCGGATTTTTTGAACGCGACCTTTGAAGTTTTGTTTGTTGCGACTTTCACTCCGTCCCGAAGCAAATCACTTTCGACCCAAACTTTCAATTTGAGTGAGTAAATTCCCTCATCAGCTTTCCTATCGTCAGCCATAAGGACTTCATATTTTGCGATTGAGCCGCGAGAATATGAAATTATGCGTTCGGTAAGTTCATCATTGTTCAGTTCTGCTTTTGAATCGATAAAACTTCCCGAAGCAAGACGCAGGGCTTCCACTAGCCCTCTTTCAATGGCTTCCAAACGGTTTTCGCCCTGACTCTCGACCGTAACAACGGTGTATTTTCCGTCAGTTTCGATGTTGTCAAGTGCTGAAACGGACAACGCCGACACGCTGATTAAAAGCGCGATAAGCATTGCGATACCAAAAAACTTTTTGTACATAAAAATGCCTCCTTAAAATTATTTAACGGGCGTGTAATTTTCCCCGTCATGCTCGTAAATCTTTCCGCCTGATGAAACTGCATAGCGACCTGTTTCACTCAAATTAAACTGTGAAGAAAACTCAAAACATTCTTCACCGTCAATTTCAACCTGACCGAGATATTCAAGTTCTTCACGGAAGTCAATTTTTTCAAGCTCCGTCAAAAGTTCCTGCAAAAATTCAGAAGCATCATCTTCGGACGAAAGACTGATTTTTGATGAAGCCTTTTTGGACGATTTTTCGGGCGTTTCAACTGGAACATCATCATCAGGCAAATCATCGGGAACATCGTAATCAGAATCGCCTTCAGACGCGTTGTGGTCGATGGTTTCAGAATAATAATTTTCTGTATCTTCATTGGCTACGTAGTCGTTATCGCCGGTTTTGCCTTTATAAAGCTCCATACGTTCTACGCGAGCTTCTTTATCGCCTCTTGCCTTGCGAAGATACATGGCAAGCGTCATATTTATGCTGCTAAGTTCGTAGCTTAAAATATTCACGTCAGGTTCGCCGATGGGAGTTTCACGCATTGTTGGAGCTCCGAATTTTTTTCGCAGGGCGTTTCTGTCCATTCCAAGAGCGTTAAATCCCAAAAAGGCTGTGCATGTACTCTCTCCATGAGCTTTGAAATAAATATCTTCGACCTTATTGCCATTCTGACTGACCATGAACGAGCCGTTTTTTGACGTGTAAGTTAGGAAATTTCCATTCTGTTCTTTGTCCCAGCCTGACATCGTGCCATTCATGACCTTGCTACGAATGTTTGAGCAGCGGCTATAAACATCTGAGGCTTTTTTATTTTTTCCACCCATTTTCAGGCGTATGCCCTCTTGAAAGAGCCAGACTTGTTCACCGTTGATTTTGACTTTGTACCAAAGATAGTTGTTTTTATCGCGTATAGCGTCTAACACTGCGAGCCATTCATCGAGACGTTTGATTTCATGAGACTGTGAATTTTTATCAGCCTTTGCATAAATCGAAAAAGTATCGCCGAGAACATATGCCCATTGCCCTCCGCGTTGAGGCGGTTCAGGAGCAGCCACGCAAGGCATTTCTAATACGCTGAAAAGTATTGCTAAAACAAAAAACTTTTTGTACATAAAAATACCTCCTTTAATTATTTAACGGGCGTGTAATTTTCCCCGTCATGCTCGTAAATCTTTCCGCCTGATGAAACTGCATAGCGACCTGTTTCACTCAAATTAAACTGTGAAGAAAACTCAAAACATTCTTCACCGTCAATTTCAACCTGACCGAGATATTCAAGTTCTTCACGGAAGTCAATTTTTTCAAGCTCCGTCAAAAGTTCCTGCAAAAATTCAGAAGCATCATCTTCGGACGAAAGACTGATTTTTGATGAAACCTTTTTGGAAGATTTTTCAGGCGTTTCAACTGGAACATCATCATCAGGCAAATCATCGGGAACATCAGCGTAACTGTCATTAGTATGTTCATCATAATCCCTTGCGGTATCTAATGACGTTGAGCCGTTTGCAAGCTGATTGATATATTCAGCGCGTGAATTAGTAACGGAAGTGTATGCTTCAACCCTTGACATTCTTGACATCAAAGTCCCTGCCTCATTGTCGCGTCCTTTTTTAATCCAAGAGTTCTGGTCTTTTTTCAGGGCGTTAAATTCATTCTCCGATAAAGAATTTTTCGCGTTTTTCCATGCCTGATTAAGTGCCTTATCAGCGTTTGCGAAATCAGAGTTTTTCATCATTTGCTTGTACTCATTATCGCTCAAATGGGTATTGGATTTTTTAGCAGAAGAATATTCTTCTTTTGTCATCGGTTCGGCATACTTCCCGAAAATCCATACGGTTTTAGGCTTGCCGCCTGCCCGATATTCACCAATAACCCAGTATTCGCCGTTAGGGTGAGTCCATTCGCCGAGATAAACAGGAAATTTGTCAGTGTCGCTATCACTGAGCTGGACGACAACGTTTGATTTTGTATTAGGCTGTGAACGCAGATTAACATTGTAACCTTTTATTCCTACGACATTAAAATCAGGGTTATAAACAAATTTTCCCTTATCGCGGACGTACATGGGAATTTTCCCGTCAGCGACAAGTTTATCGGCTATATCGAAATCAGAATTTTTCCCAGCCGCAAACACCGACGAAGCCAAAGCCAAAATCAGAACAGCTAAACAGAATATTCTGCAATTTCTCATTTTTTACCTCCCTGAGATTTAAGAAGCCCGTATGCCAGTTCTAAAACGTTAAAGCCTTTGTCTTTTTCTCCCGCGTTGAACAAAATTTTTCCTGCGTTTGCCATTTCATCGGGTTTCATGTCTCTGCTAAAAACTTTGACAAGTTCCGAAGTCAGTTTTATCGCGTCATCTTTTTGATTCATTTTGAGAAAGCACAGGGAAGTACCGAGATAAGCATCGATGTTTGCCCATGCCATGTAATGAATTTGATGAAAAGTCTTCAATGCCTCGTCAAATTTTTTTTCATTAAATAAATCGTTCGCGGTCTTGTAAAGATATTTGCAATAATCTTCGGTGAGCTGTGTTTCGGATTGTGCGCTATTGCTGTCCTTCACATTATCGCGTCTGACCCATACAAGACTGACTGCACGGTTGTCTATCGCCTTTGAAAAAGACTGAAGTCCGCCTTTAATTTTTCCGCTGTACGACATCAACAGGGCGTAATTTGCGGCATTTTCATTTGAGAAACGTTCGCGGTTTAATTTGCCGTTATCAAGATACAAAGCCAAACGCAATGTTGCTCTTGACAATGAACGCCTAAGAGCCGCCTGATTATTGGAATTTTGATTTGATTTAATTTTTGCCGTTGGTATTGCGAGAACTTCAAGAGCATAGACTGTATCTTCGGATTTAATTTCCCTTGTCCAGCCCGTTGCGGTTCGGTCATTGCTGACACACGAAATTAAAATATTTCTTGCTTCGTCTGAAATTGACAAATGAGATTCTTCAAGAAAAGAAATTGCCGCTAAATCAAAAGAATTTCCAAAAGCTAAATTTACGGGCGCAATTAAAATAAAAAGAGCGAGACTCAAGACGAGTCCCCTCTTTGAAAATAAAAATATGTTTTTCATTTCCGTCAACATTCATTAAAGCGGCTGATTGACAGTTCCTGAAACTCCGGGCTGAAGAGTGCCGGAATCTTTGTAGGTCTTGCTGTCGATTTTAATCTGCTGATTGTCCTTATCCTGTTTGGCAGGAGCGTTTTTCTTGACTTCGTAGGGCTGGACAATTTGAGAATCTTTCATGTCCTGATTCATCTGCGCGGCTTTTTGAGTTACTGACGGGACGTAAACCGCTACGGCATAAGCAAAAGCTCCTTCGTTATCAAGCCATGCTTTAGGACTGACACCGGGAGGAATTGTTCCTTTGACGGCACTCTGAATTACCTGTTTGTTGCTGTCGTTGCTTCTGAACCCCTGCGCGGCTTGCTGTGCTTCGGCTTTTTCGGCATCGCTCGTTAATTCATCAATCGGGTCGGACAAATCTATCTTGCGGTCGCCGATGTAGCTTTCACTGTTATTTTCTGAAGCTAATAAGTCCGAATCGCTTGCCGTCATATTATCGCCCCTGATTATTCCGCAAAGGGAAGCCTCAGCCCTGAGAGTTGCCCTGCGTCTTGCTGACTGTCTGTTATCAGCTTTAGCTTTTTTGTTATCGGCAGGACGGACTACTTCACTTCCGAAACCCACAAAAGCGATTTCGCCCGTTTCGGGAACATTGACAATTCTTCCGCCGACTGGAGGAACAACGCCGCTCTGAATTTCAGCGAAAATCTTGTTAATTCCGTCTTTCAGGTTATCAGCCATTTGGGTATCGCTTGTGGGTCTGTCGTAACGTCCCTGAGTTCTCGGAGTGCTGACAAGGGTTACATAGACCGTGCCGTTCTCGACATCATCACGGACATCATAAGTAACGTAGCCCTTCAACAATGCTTCCGTTACGCTTTCAACGGACATGTTAAACGCTTCGTTTCTTGTTGACACTCCTGAGTCAGCTTCGTCGCGGGCGGATTCATTAACAACGAATGACTGTAACTGTTCGATTGAAGCACCAGCAAAATACCGTGCCATCATTCTTTTAGCTTGAAGAAAAGCAATGTAATAAGCTATCTGCTGTTCCCTGCGCTGTGCAACGATATTGCTCATCTCCGAACCGTAAGTTCCAGTTCCGACTGCGACAAGACCTAAACTTCCATCGGGCAAAGCTACCGATTCACAGCCCTCTCCGCCGTCAGCATAAAAACGCTGCATAACGCTGTTGATAGCGTCCTGTGCTGTCGCCGCGCGTGTAACGGGTTTGTTGAGTTCGGGATCGACTTCGGTTTTGACTTCTTCGGGGTGCTGGACGGTCAGCAATTCTTCGCGCTGTTCTTCGGGAGCCTGAACAACTGGCATGAAGTCATCAGCGGTCAGCAACGGTGCGCTCCAGCATGAAGCACTGAAACAAACGGTTAATGCGATTGAGAGTAAAACTTTTTTCATGTTAAAAACTCCTTTATAAAAAATTTTGTTGCCTGATTTATCCTTTTTTGTTAAGATTTTGCAAAATTAAATTTCAATAAGGAGATGTCATTATGCCCGTTACAGATACAGAATTAGGAGCTAATTTAAGCAAATATCTGTTGCTTGCCATGACCGAAGATATTTTTATCACACAGCACGGTAAACTTGTTGCAAAATTAACAAATCCTTTTCAAAACAAACTTGAAACCGCAAAATCGCTTTTTGGCATTCTTCCCCAAACTATGACTCTTGAAAGTGCCAAAGAAGAACGAGTAAACGAAATATGATTTTTTCTCTTTCATTGCAAAGATGGAGAACCTCTGATTGAATTGAAAACGTTAATGAACGATAAATAAATTTTACGCATTTATGACACTCTCCTTTGTTTTTTATTGTCATGAAAAGCGGCTTGAACTTTCAAATCTTTGTTATTTCGTATAACCCTAAACTCGAAACGCTCGTCGTTTTTGGGGGATATTTTTTTGAGATCTTCAAAACTTCCAAACGCCATTAACCCAGCCCCATTTTCTACGGAGCGTAACATATCCCCTTTTTCCAGCCTCGTTTCATCAGATATGCTCCAATGTTTGTCCATATCCGAACCAGTGATAACGTATTCGGCACAAGTTATAGGATACCCTTTGCAATAAAACAAATTGTATTTATCACGAATTTCAGGAGTAATCCTTTCAACATAGATACCTCAGCTCGCAAGTTTGTGCTGTACTTCCTCGTAAAGATCTTTTTCTTCTGACATTCTTGTTTCCTCCAATTTTTTAATAATTAGAAACTGCTAATATAGAACCGTTTCGTTCAATCATCAGTATTAAAATACTGTCCATTGCGATTGCTTCCCTGATACTTTGCCTGCTAAAATTACTAATTGTTCTTCCATTTATATCGAGCAATATATCTCCTTCTTTCAGCTCCGCATCGTACCTGTTATGTCCTGGCAACACATAAGTTATAATTAACCCTTGTGTGTCGGTTAGTATCTTATATTTTTCCCGAAGTTCTGGTGTGATTGGTTCAGCATAAAACCCCAAAATCGAGGCTTGCTCCTGCTTTATCGCCAATTTTTTCATTTCCTCTTCTTTTTGTTTACGCATTTCTTTCTCTTGCTGTTTCGCTTTGAGTTCATCTAAATTAATTAAAAGCAGAGAAGCCCTAATTTTTTTGACGTATGGCAAAATTTCTTCAGGCATTTCAAGTTCAACAGGAATGATGAGTTGCATTTTTTCTTCCCAGCCTGTTGTTGTTTGAAAAGAAAATTCTTTTTTGTTTCTTTCTATAATTTCCCCAGCACTAGGTCCTATTGCGTCACCTAATAATTTTTTCAGAAATTCATTTTGAGTTTTTACTTTGTATAGCGTGTTCATTTTTAGTGAAGTTGGTTTTACAGAAAAAGTATAGTCGCCACGATTGCGACCATCTGATTTACTCCACTGCCCTTTTGATGATACTTGAGGAGAAATAGCAAACGGGAAGTATTCACTCTTTTCATCAATTACGCTGTTACTATAGCCAAGATGGAGGTTATAATCATTATTGTAGAAAGACACGATTATCGTGAGATCATCAGGGTCTGAAATTATCCCTTTCTGCGATACGGTAATACCATCAGGAATAAAACCTTTATCATTTTCTTCTGGATAATGAACCATGATTGTAGGCTGAATAGACCAGATATTTTGCGTTTTGTTACCGTTCGTGATTAGAAAAGCAATATCAAACTTCTTTTCAAACGTTTCTATTGTTTCTCCGTCTTCGTCAAGAAGTTCAATCAAAAGACCTTTGACGCGCTGAGTACGTTCAAAAAATTTAGCAAATGTCCCGTTTTTGTAATTCAAAATATTATTTGCGTCTGTCTGTGCAAAATTATATAAACGGCATCCTAGATTTTCGGGCTTGTTATAAACTGCCAAATAATAATCTTTGCCCAATTCATTGGCTTTCAAAACGATGCTGCTGTTATTCCATGATTTCAGTGCGTTTTTTTCGTTATTCAAATCCCGTAGTTCGTCTTTGTTTTTAAGAAGCAAAGTGTTTTTCTTGACGCTTGCAATCTGGTCAAGCACCTGAATTAAATCAGGGATAAAGGCTTCTTTGTAAAGTTTTTCATTGAAGTTCAGTTCGACATTCAAGTTAAAAACATCCGACTTGCCTTTTACGGCTTCGGGCTTGTTCGGTATATAGCATGATAAAAAATCTTCGGGGTTATATCTGTCGAGCATTGCTTCTAAAAGTTCAGCGGCGGATTGGGAACGTTTTTTTGCGGTTTCGGCAGAAGCATCGCGTTTTTCGAGGGCGTTTGCGTTTGCGGCGTTAATTTCGTCTTCCTTTGTCTTTTTCAAATCGCTTGCGGAAAAGGAAATTTCGGCACTGTTAGCTGTGGCGTGTCTTGTGCCGTCCCTTAAAATATCGCTGACAATCCACATACGGAGTTTAAGTTTATAAATTCCCTCGTCTGCTCTGCTGTCGTCAACTGAAAGAACATCGTATCTTTCGACAAGTCCCCTGCTGTAAGAAATAATGCGTTCGGTTAATTTGTCATCATTGAGTTCTGTTTTTGAATCAATGAAACTTCCTGCGGCTTGACGAATGCCTTCTAACCACGCGGCTTCAATGGCTTCGTTTCTGTTTGCACCCTCGCCCTCAACGTCAAGAATGACGTATTTGTCATCGGCTGAAAAGGCTGTTATGCAAGAACAAAAAATTAGAATGAAAATTAAGACGGTACGGGAAAGATTTTTCAAGTTAGTTCTCCTTTCTCCTTGTTACGGCTTGTCCGCTGTAACTAAGGAAAATAGTAAATTACTACGAGGATAAAATTCGATAGAACCGAATTTATCTGAATTAAA
>CALBPU010000151.1 GCA_937899395.1 uncultured Fretibacterium sp. | reverse complement strand
CAAGACGCGCGCGCTTTCGATTATGAGATTTTTCTTTTTTGTGCGATAAATTTTTACATTTATTTCTTATGATTTTCGAACTTTGCGCGAAAAAAAGGGGGCTTTCAATATCTTTCCCGTCTGAAGCTGTCAGAAATTTTTTCAGCCCGAAATCATAGCCGACTATTTTACCTGTTCGCTCTATGATTCCCTGTACGTTGACATCACAGACAAGATAAACATAAATATCCCCGACTGAATCGCGTTTTACCGTTACCGTTTTTACGCTGCCTTCAATATTCCGGGATTTGAAATAGTGATACCATTTTTGACCGAGTTTGATCATTCCACGCGCTTCATTCAGACTCCAGCCGGCCTGTTTCAATGTGAAAGATTTATAGTTCCTGATTTTTTTGAAATTTGGCGGCGAAGCCTTGCTTTTATTTTTTCGGTTATTCCAAAAAAGTTTATAGCCGCGTTCGATCCTATCCGTGATCTCCTGCACGGCCTGCGAACCTATTTCACGAATATACGAAAATTTTTCATTCTTTTTTAGCTTAACAAGATGTTTTTGAAGTTTATTTTTATCAAGATGTTTTTTATATAAACGATAATAACGCTTATGAAGAGCAACGCAATGATTATAATAAATAATAATACAAGACAGAAAAGCGACGCTACATCCCCATAGCTAAAGCTAGGGGCTTTGCGTCGCTTTCTGGTAAAACTCTCCCAGAATTTCGGGGGGAGTTTTTAATTTTTCAAAAATAAATATTGATAAGTTTACATTTATGATTATTTATTATTCGTAAAATCATATGTTATAATTTGAAAATAAATAAACTTACGAGGATAAATCAGTGGAAAGAAATACTTTTTATAACCTACAAAAATGGAAAAATAATCCTAATCGTAAGCCTCTAATCATACGAGGCGCACGTCAGGTTGGAAAGACCTGGCTCATGAAAGAGCTGGGACGAACCTGCTATGAAAGCGTCTTTTACGTTAACCTTGATGTTGACAGTATCGCAAAGACCTTGTTTCTTCAAGATTTAGATGTTAAGCGAATAATTCACGGTCTAGAAATCGCTTATGATACGAAAATCTCGCCAGAGAGCACGCTCATAATTCTCGATGAAATTCAGGAAGTTCCGCAGGCTTTGTCATCATTAAAATACTTTTACGAGCAACTTCCGCAATATCACATTATTACGGCTGGCTCTCTCTTGGGTATAAGTTTACATGAATCGACATCGTTTCCCGTCGGCAAAGTTGATTTTCTGTCGTTGTATCCGTTGACGTTCCTTGAATTTCTAAAGGCGGTCGGCAAAAATAATCTGCTTGAGCTGATAGAAAATCGTGATTTTCCGATGATAAAAATCTTTCGCAATGAATTTATCGAAGCTCTCAAGCAATATTATTACGTCGGCGGAATGCCCGAAGCCGTAGCGAGTTTCATCAACAACCACGATTACAACGAAGTCCGCAACATTCAGAAAAATATCTTAACGGCATACGAAATGGATTTTTCAAAACACGCGCCTTATCGTGAAATTCCCCGCCTGAGAATGCTTTGGAAAAGTATTCCGATCCAATTAGCGAAAGAAAATCGAAAATTTATGTACAGTCAGGTCAAGGAAGGCTCGAAAGCTAAAGATTACGAAAACGCTTTGTTATGGTTATCAGACTGCGGACTTATACGAAAAGTTAATCGAATATCGAAGCCTGCAATTCCACTCAACGCTTACGAAGACTTGAAAGATTTTAAGCTCTACCTGCTCGATGTAGGACTTCTCGGCGCACTCTCGGATATTTCAGCTAAAACGTTAATTGACGGCAACAAAATATTCACGGAGTTCAAGGGCGCAATGACCGAGCAATACGTTTGTCAGCAATTAACTGCCGCTGGCGTGCCATTATTTTATTGGGCGCGAGAACGTGGAAATGCGGAAATTGATTTCATAATTCAGAACGAGGAGCGCGTCCTACCCGTAGAAGTCAAAGCTGAAACTAATCTACGGGCAAAAAGCTTAAAAGTCTATTATGAAAAATACGGGCCGGAAGTAGCAATCAGGGCATCTATGGCAGATTATGAACGTCAAAATTGGGTTATGAATATTCCGCTTTACGCAGTTGAACTTTTATCAAGACCTGATATTTTGTCGAAGATTTAGTGAGGTCGAAATTGAATAGTGAAGTTTTATTAGTTCCTACAGAAAAAAATTCAGACTTTACGCATGATTTATCGGAATACACGGACAAGGTTCGACAACTCATTGAGGCTTCTGTTGCTCCTGAAACGCGACGTGCCTATTCCTCGCGCCTCAAGCGATTTTTCACTTGGTGTGAAGTAAAAGGTTTAAGCGCGACCTTCCCTATCTCGCCCGATACTCTTGCGGCATACATCGTCGATATGACGAATGACAATCTGAAATATTCAACGATAGAGCAGACTTTAGCGGCGATCTCTACGGCACATAAAGCGCAAGGGCTGACTTCGCCTACTGAAAGCCTATTGATCAAAAAAATCGTCAAAGGCTTCAAGCGTGAATACGGAACGGCGAAAAGAAAGCATGACGCTGCGACTGTCGATGTCGTTCGATACCTGCTGAACTCAATACCTGATGACAGCTCTCCCAAGCATATACGCGACAGAGCGATTATTTCATTAGGTTTCGCAGGAGCGTTTAGGAGGTCGGAATTATGCGCTTTGAACGTTGAAAATCTCAAATGGACGTTCAAAAACGCTCAGGAAATTTTATTAATTGAAATTCAACGCTCGAAAACAGATCAAGAGGGGCAAGGAATGACTAAGGCAATTTTTCCAAGTAACGACAGAACAGTCTCGCCTCTCGAATTATTAAAAAAGTGGCTCATCATCAGTAATTTTCGTCAAAGAGCTTTATTCACGCGAATTTTGAAAGGCGGTCAGATTACTTCAGAGCGTTTAACTCCCCAGAGCGTCAGATTAATTGTCAAAAAAAGCGCAATGAGTGCAGGATTATCCCTCGACCTTTCAGCTCACAGCCTCCGCTCGGGGTTCGTAACTACGGCAATCCGTCAGGGCAAATCTGAACGTTCAATTATGAACCAGACCGGGCATAAATCTACGCAAGTCTTACGAGAATATTTTATCCGCGAAGATGCCGTAGAGGATAACGCCGCTTTGAATATCATTTAATCGCATATCTAAAGCATATAACATAACTTTAGAACAGTGAAATTATGATAAAGATCATGTTCATATTATGGTTCGAACTCAGCCAAATACTGAAATGTCGATATTAACATGGTATAATAAATTAAATTCAAAAGTTTGCACATTAATAGGTTAAAATTTACTATGCCCAATAACGATTATAACGAAATAAAAATGTATCGAACTAAATCAAAAGCTGAAAACGAAACCGACAAAAAAATTGTTGACGCAAACATAAACGCGCTCGCTATTCCGACGCTTTTTGAATATGAAAATGCGATCAGCTTATATCAAGGCGGTAAGGCTCACTTATACCCTGTTATAAGTACAAAAGGATTGAGATTTGAAGATGGCGAGATTTTTTTTGAAGGTGATACGTTGCGTTCGATCAGTACGGCTGAAATCAAAGATATGCGAACTAACGAAGGTATAGATAAGATTGATATTCCACTTCTCTCAGTCTATTACAGCATTATTCTCAAAGAATTTTATTCATCTCTAAAAGCTGGCGAAAAGCTCAATTCTATTATAACGATGTACGCTCCAGACCTTATGAGATGTATCGGTTTATTACAAGACGGTAGCGGTATTCACGAAAACGATGTAAAAAATATTATGCGAAAGACTCAAGCATTTCACGACATTATAGGGATTTTAGATACTAAAAAAAAATGGAAGAATATATAAAAAATACTTCCCAGTACTTGTCTTTATGGGATATGATGAAAGTACTAATTTGATTAGCTTTTCAAGTCCTTATCTGAATCATATCGTAGAAACTATTTATAATGCCTCTTTGGACAGAGATAAAAACGGCAATCTTAAAAAATATCATAGTGGTAGGCAAATTCTTAATCCGAGCCATTCTTACCTTATAAAATCGTCAATAGCAAAAGAGCGCAACAAAGCCGCTGTCGAAAACGTTACGATAATCGTCAAACTCATTGAACAGGCTGGTGATAAGGGAACTCCACATATCAAAGCAAGCAAAATCATTGAGCGAAACGAAGCTCTCAAAATGCGACTAAATGCTCACAAAAATCCGTCGCTATTATTAAAAAGAATTTTCGAGAAAACTTGGGAATTACTTCGTAATGAAACAAGGTTATTTGAAGTTTACGATGGAATATTATTGCCAGACCCCAAAGACGCAAAAAATATTCCAACTGCCAGGAATCTCAATGAAATTACATTCAGCTTCCCGCATAACGGAAAGAAGTAATAAATAAAAAATTCTATAAAAATAGTAATAACAAGGTTTTGCATAATAAAAAAAATTCGCCTATTTTTTGGCCTGCAAGATATTATAGCTGTCATCGCATTTTATAGAAATTGTCTGAATATTAAATCGCGGAGAAGTGTTCAGAGGCATTTTTATAAAGTTAGATGTATAAAGGCTTTATGGCTTCTAAAAAATTCCTAATATATTAATATATTAATACCGCCGGCTATCAAAAAGACGGCGCGGTGTTTTTTTTATTAAAAGAAAAGAACCAAAAGAAAACCCCCATCCCTATCCCCCACTACTACCCCTATTTTACCACATCTATGAAGAGGTAAAAGATTTTTAGGTTTTCCACAGTAGCCCTCGCTCATTTGATTCGCTTCGGGCATTAGTGAAAAATAAAGTCTATATTTCAAGATAAAGTTCGAGATAAGGTTAAGCTAAAGTTTCAAAAAAAATTTTAACAAGAACTCAAAAAAAGAATTTATCATTTAGAATAGGGCTCAAGAATAAAATAAAGTTCTGTTAGAGATAAAGTAAGAAATAAAAAAACTTTGAATTAAAGATAAAATTAAAGAATAAGAACCAAGCAAGAAGAGGGAGAAAACCATAATTACGATTACTGTGGAAGAATTTAGAGTGGAAGAAAGAAGTGATGAAATTGTCGCAAAATTCTCGATTACCGATTGAGCTGGTAGGATTATCCGAATTGTCGCAATGGGTTGCTTATCGCCTCGTTTGGAATGAGAGCAAGCGTAAAAATGATAAATTGCCGGTTAACCCTCATGACGGTACTAACGCGAAGGCGAATGATCCTGATACTTGGGGAACTCTCGACGAGGCTCTTGCGGCAGTTGAGCGTTTCGGATTTGATGGCGTAGGTTTCGAGTTTGCGAACGGTTACGCTGGAATTGACTTAGACAACGTTGTTCTTGATGACGGCACTTTGAAAACATTTGCGGCAGAGGTCGTGAATTTGATGAACTCGTACACCGAAATTTCGCCTTCTGAAAAAGGGCTTCATATCCTGTTCAAAATCAACGTTCCATTGTCGAATTTAGGTTCACGTCGCAGAAATGATGAAATCGGCCTTGAAATGTACGACAGCGGAAGATTTTTTACTGTTATACTAAGCCCAGCTAAAAAGCGATAAATGTAATATAAGAGGCCGTATTCATAAATAAAAAAGCTGATATAATAATTTTTATGAATAAAAAAACACGAGAAAAATATCCAAGTGATTTAACTGATAAAGAATGGGAAGAAATTTTTCCATTGTTCAAAGGAAGCAGTATTGTATATAAATAAGACCGGCTGTCAGTGGCGACAGTTACCGCATGATTTTCCGCCGTATTCAACAGTGTGGAGTTTCTACCGCAGAGCTTGTAAGAGTGGTCTGTGGGATGCCATTCTACGGCATTTAGTTAAGATAACGCGTGAAAATGCCGGCCGTGCTTCTGTACCGACATACGGTATTATCGATTCTCAAAGCGTTAAAACAATATATAACAGTCAAGCACGTGGCTTTGACGGCGGAAAAAAAATTAAAGGCCGAAAACGTCATATAGTAGTTGACATAATGGGAAACTTACTGGCGGTATACGTACATTCAGCTAATCTCCATGACACTACTATGGGAATAATTCCTGCAATATTAGCTCATTCAAGATATCCTACGCTGTTGAAATTTTGTGGCGATCAAGGATATAGAAAAACATTTGAAGAAGATATCAGAGAATTTTTAGGACTTGGAGTAGACATATCAAAAAAAATCAATCCCCAAAATTTTTATGTATTGCCCAAACGTTGGGTGGTAGAGCGAACATTTAGCTGGATGAATAATTCAAGAAGGTTGAGCAAAGATTACGAAATCTCTACGAGTTCATCCGAGAATATGATAAAAGTATCTCATTCTCGAATATTGCTTAAATGATTGTTATGAATACAGCTTCAAAGATTATCAATCTTACTAAAACAGGGGTTAGCTTAAACGGCATGAATTTCAACGCAGGCTCTATTGAAAGCACGGACGGCTATAAAGCCAACGATGATTTTTCAAACAATGATGATACGAACAATAATTCTACGAATAATAATTCAGGGAGCGGCGGCGGCTGTAACACAAATTTCGGAGCAATATTTATTGTGTTGTTTGCATTGACATTAATACACAAAAGTTTTCGTTACTGATCCTCATAGTTATTTCCCCCTTTATTACCGAACACAAAAAATATCTCCTCTAATTTAGAGGAGTATTTTTTATGCTAAATTTTAGGTAGTGGCTTAAAATAATTTTTTATACTAAAATAATTCCATAAAAATTTAGGAGTGATTAACGTGGCTTGTATAAAAGTAAAATGTGTCGATTGTGGGAGTATAGAGGTAATAAAATTCGGAAGTGGAGCTACTATCACGACAAAAAACATCAATTATGGCTATGGTGGGCAGTAGAGCATGATACAGGCATCACATTAGCTTTTACATTTGGTTCACGATACGATATAGACGTAGTATATACAGACAATAATTTTGCATATAGTAGAATAATCCCATCAGAAGTACATTGCATTGGTAAAAGGAATA
>CALBPU010000150.1 GCA_937899395.1 uncultured Fretibacterium sp. | reverse complement strand
ATTTGGATTAGCATCAATTAATTGATGCTAATCCAAATCACGGACAACCTGTTTTATCACACGTTGCTACGGACGGAGAATCTTACGGACATCATCATAAACACGGCGATATGGCACTTGCTTATTGTTTAGACTGCCTTGATAATTCAGCAGAAGCTCAATTAACAATCTACGGAGAATTTTTAAGTTTTTATCCTCCTGAGAGCGAAGTTAAAATCATCGAAAATTCATCATGGAGTTGTGCTCACGGTGTTGAAAGATGGAGGAGCGATTGTTCATGCGGCGACGGGACACCCGGCTATCATCATAAATGGCGTGAACCTTTAAGAGATGCTATGAACTTTTTGCGGGACAGGCTTGCTGATTTATTCGAGAGCAGCGGAATTTTCAATGATCCTTGGAATGCCAGAGATAGATATATTGACGTAATTCTTGACAGATCCGAAGAAAATGTTAATGCTTTTCTCGAAGAAAATACTTCAACTGATTTAACAAGCTATGAAAAAATTACAGCTTTATCGCTCCTCGAGATGCAAAGAAATTCGTTGTTAATGTTTACGTCATGCGGTTGGTTTTTTGATGAAATTTCGAGAATTGAGCCTGTGCAAATTATGCGTTATGCTGCAAGAGCTATTGAACTTGCAAAAAAATTATTCAATATTGACCTCGAACCTGAATTTCTGAAAATTTTAGCTCAAGCCCCTAGCAATGTCCCTGAACTTCAAGACGGTGCGAAAATTTACGAGCTTAAAGCAAAACAGGGAAGAGTCGATCTGAAACAGATGGCCGCATATTACGGTACGACATCATTGTTAAAGGATTTCAGACATGAATTTTCAGAAGGTTGTTGGGACATGACGGGAGATGTTGTGAAACTTAATACTGAATTTGGGAATTTTTTCTCGGCAGGAAAAGTTCGAGTTCGTTCTCAAATTACGGGTGAAAACGGATTATATACTTTTGCATTGATTCAACCCGGAAAAGGCACACTTGTTTCATGCGGAATATGTAAGACAGATTCTGATAAACCTTTAACTGTTGAGGAAGCTAAAGAACTTCAAGCCTTATTTGAAAGTGAAGACAGGGAAAAATTATTATTTGAAAAATTTGGCTATGATCAATACACCCTCAATAACATTCCGTCAAATTCACGACACAAGTTAATCTCCGAACTTTTACAACAGGACGTTCAGAAACTTGAACATCAGCTTAAAGGAATTGTTGATAATTATGATCAACTGCTTGAGTATTTAACCCTGTTAGGCTCAAAGCCTCCGGCAATAATAAAAATGGCTGCCGAATATATTTTGACTTCGGAAATTATCAGCAAGCTTGAAGATTTCTTTTATCCAGATATTAATGGAATAAAAAGAGATTTTGAGATTGCAAATTTCTGGCAAGTCCAACCTGATGAGGGAAGAATACGTTTTGCGTTTTCAGATTGTATTAACGAAATGCTAACGGGAATGTGCATGAGCGGATTTGATATTGAAGCTATTGACGCTCTGAATGATTTAATGACATTGTTCAGCGGAAAATTTCAATGGCATTTGAGTTTATATGAGGCTCAAAATTTATATTACGAGCTGTTAAAGAAGAACGACGCGAAAAAATTAAAACAAGAACCCGAAAAACTTCGCAACGCTCTTTATAAATTAGGAAGGGCTTTGAAATTTTCAGATGAGATGTTAAAGTTTTGAATTAATTAATACCTAACTATTTTTCATAATAGTTAGGTATTTTAGTATAGTATAGTAAGAACACTTAAAAAGTATAGTCAAGACACTTGAAAAAACATAAATTTCATTGTCCACTTTTGAAGTGC
>CALBPU010000149.1 GCA_937899395.1 uncultured Fretibacterium sp. | reverse complement strand
TGTGCTACTTCATGTGATGATGGAAAAGTATTATTAATAAGGGAAAATATGTGCAATGATACTTGCGATGGGTCAATTTATGTATTAAATAATGGCCAATGTGGATTATGCAAACAACTTTATCCTGATACGCCTTATAAGTTAATTAATACCTCAAGCTGTTTAGCTGAGGCTAATATTCCAGAAGGAGCAGAGGTTTATAATTCGAAATTATATTTATTAAAATGTAAAAGCGGATATAAATTAGAAAGTGGAACTTGTGTTATCAATTGTTATCAAACATGTGCGACATGCTCAGCATATTCAGAAGACGAATCCGATCAAAAATGTCTCACATGTAAAGACCCTTACATTTTATACAACACTAGTTGCATCATTTCAGTAACAACTATTATTACAAATCCCCCTTCAACAATAATTCAAATTCCTACAACAATCCAAACAACAATAACTCAAATTCCTACAACAATCCAAACGACTATTCCTCCTACAATAAAAACTACTATAGCTACCACAATAACAACCACAATCCCAGAAGAAGTTCCCACTACTATTCCTAAAATTATACCTATAACAATACCTGTTTTAGATAACTGCGAAGAAGAAAAATGCTTAACTTGTAATGAAGAAAGTAACATTTACGGTTTATGTTTATCATGCAATGAGGCAAAAGGATATAAGAAAGTTAATTACACCTCAGTATTAACCGAATTTTATGATTGTATCTTAAATACTTCTACAAAATTATCAAAATATTTTTTGTTTTTCAGGAGTGATGTAAAAATCATGTTGGCTTTAATCAAAATAAGCCCCGTTATAGTTCTCGGTGTTCTTATGAAATGGGGTAACGCCGGTGAATCAATGGACATTCTTATGGCTGCACCTCTTGCACTTGTTTACGCGGTTTTAATCGGAATGTTTGTAGCAAAAGTCCGTTTCAACGATTTAATGGACTCCGCCATTGAAAACCTCAAACATATTCTAATAGTGTTTTTGATTTTGCAGATGGCTTATGCAGTGGCTACATGTTTCATGGAAACGGGAGTAGCTGCTTCGATAATTAACATGGCCTTGTCGTTAGGACTTACAGCAAAACTTGTGGCACCTGTTGCTCTTATTGTTACGGCAATTTTATCAATAGCAACAGGGACATCTTGGGGAACATTCGCTGCATGTGCACCGATATTTTTATGGCTCAATCATATCGTCGGAGGCAGTCTCATTTTAACGATTTCAGCGATTGCAGGCGGTTCATGTTTCGGAGATAACATCGGATTGATTTCAGATACAACGGTAGTTAGTTCGAGCTTACAGGGAGTTCAGGTTGTTGACAGAGTGAGACATCAGGGTGTGTGGTCATTTTTATGCCTTGTTGCAGGTGTTGCAGCATTTTATTGGGCGGCTGTGAGCATGGGTTTGCCCGATACTCTCGGAAATGCTAACGACGCAATAACTCAAATTCCTGATACAGTTTGGAAGGCTCTCGAGGAGAAACGCCCCGCCGCTGTAACGTTATTAAATCAGGTTAAAGCGGGTGTTCCTTATTACATGGTTATTCCGTTAATCTGTGTTCTTGTTCTTGCAGCAATAGGAACAAATACTTTAGTCTGTCTTGCAACGGGAATTTTAGGTTCATTAATTTTCGGTTACATGGCCGGAACAGTTACGAGCGTTACAAAATTTTTCGAGCTTGTTCAATCGAGTTTTGCCGATGCAGGAAGCTGGGTTATCGTAATGATGTTATGGATAGGAGCATTCGGCGGTGTCATGGCTAAAATGGACGCTTTTGAAGCAATTTCAAGAATCGTTTTGAAATGTGCACGCAGCGTCAGGCAGTTGATGTTCGCAAATGGTCTTTTATGTTTAATCGGCAACGCTGCACTTGCTGACGAAATGGCACAAATCGTAACGATAAGCCCGATCATAAAAGACTTAACAGACAAACACGTTAAGGGTGATAAAAAAGCCATGTACAAATTAGCATTAAGGAACGCAACTTTCGCCGATGCTATGGGAGTATTTGGTTCACAGTTAATTCCGTGGCATGTATACCTTGCATATTTCATAGGAATAACTTACGCTGTCTATCCTTTAGCTGAAGGGTCAATCAGTATAGTCGATATGATTACACACAATTATCTTGCGTGGATTGCAGTACTTTCGATGTTGCTGTTTACTCTTACAGGGCTTGACAGATTAATTCCGTTGTTCCGTATTCCTTCAGAACCTGAAGTCGAGTTAGTGCGTGAATAATAACTCCCTGCCATTTTGTGCAATGACATTAAGTTAAGAAACATAACCCCTCCGTCTCACTTCGTTGTCTCCTCTGAGAAGGGGAGATGTCATGAAATGACAGAGGGGTTTATCACTAACTTAATGATATTGTTAGCGGTGGAGGGGTATTTTTAATAATGAGGAAAAAATAAATGGCTACAAAAATAAAAATCTGCGGGATATGTCATGAGGTTGAAATCGGTATCATGAACGAATTGGTTCCCGATTTTGTCGGCTTTGTACTCATTCCCAAGAGCAGACACTTTATCGCACCCGAACATGCAGGTTATTTACGCTCAAAATTAAGGAAAAATATAAAATCTGTCGGAGTTTTCTCGAACGCTTCACTTCAAACTGTCGCATTAAGTGTCGAAACTGCGGGTCTTGATATGGTTCAGCTTCACGGCGATGAAACAGGTGAATATATTGCGGCATTGCGTGAATATATTAAGATCCCTATTATGAAGGTATACAAAGTTAAAAGCCCTATTGATGCCGAGCGTGCTATGTATTCGACCGCCGATTATGTTATGTTGGACGGTGGGAATGTCGGCGACGGAAAAACTTTCGATTGGTCATTGTTAGGATCTGTGAGAAGAAATTTTTTCCTTTCAGGTGGACTTACTCCCGAAAATTTTCAGAAGGCTTTATCATTAACTCCTCAACCTTATGCACTTAATGTTAGTTCAGGAGTTGAAGCAAATCGTTTGAAAGATTACAGGAAAGTTATGAAATTTATTTTAGGCGTAAAAAGTTTCAAGCAAAACAAAGTTCAAATATAAAATTAAAAAATGCTTTATGTCTTTATTGCAGGAATTTTATGGGGGACTATTGGAATTTTCGTTAAGGAATTAAATTCTCTAGGAGCTGATTCGTCTCTTATAATTTTCCTCCGAATGTTCTCGGCCTTAATCATAATTTTATTATTAGCCCTCTTAAAATACGGCACAAAAATTTTTATCCGTGATAAAAAAACTATATTATTCTGCGCTCTTTTAGGTTTTGTATCTAACGGACTGTTTAATATTTTTTATACCGCTTCAATAAAGTTAAACGGAATGGGAATTGCCTGCGTGTTAATGTATACTGCTCCGATTTTCACGGCAATAGCTTCATGGATTTTATTTCACGAAAAATTTTCCCGTCTTAAAATCTTTGCTTTAATATTAAATATTTTTGGCTGCATATTAACAGTTACGGGAGGAAGTATTTTTAACAACGCTGATATTTCTTTAATCGGAATTTTAGCAGGGCTTGGTTCAGGATTTGGATATGGAATGGCGGCGATATTCGGAAAAGCTGCTGCTGAAAAAACAGATCCGTTAATCGTGAGCATATACAGTTATTTTTTTGCGGTAATATTTTTGCTGGCATTTAATCCTCCGAATTTCAATGCAGCTTTTAATGACGTAAAAATTTTTGTCGTAGGAGCTTTATACGGATTTATTCCGACCGCATTTGCTTATGTCATTTATTATATAGGTCTGCAAAAAATTAAAGATACAAGCAAAGTTCCCGTTATAGCCTCAATCGAACCAGTAACAGCCGTCTTAATAGGAACGTTGTTATATAATGAACAAGTAAGAGAGGCAAATTTTGTCGGGTTTGTTGTCGTTCTTTTTTCGATTGCTATAATGATGAAAGAAAAAAATAAATTTATTTAATGATAGGTGATAAATTAAAATGTCGAAGATTGCTGTAGCAGTTCTAAATCGTAAGGGTGGCGTTGGTAAAACAACCGTATCGGTAATACTTGCGCAAATAGCTTTGATAAGGCGTTCTAAAGTCCTTGCCATTGACCTTGACCCTTCGCGGAATTTCTCTGACGCTTTAGGCTTCATGAAAAACTACTTCAAAGCTTCACTAAGAATAAAAGATACACTTGAAGATGACGATGCAGGAGCACCTGAAGAATGGATCGTTATTGATTGTCCTCCGAATCTTGATGAGGCATCAAAGCACGCTATTGATTTTGCCGATATAATCGTCGTTCCAGTCAGGCCGGATTTCTTTTCGCTCTCAAATTTAGGCGTAATGTATTCAACTGCTAAAAGAGCAGGCAAGGAAAAAGCTCAGCTCCCGTTAGTGAAAGTAGGTTATGACACTTCATCAATGAGCAAGATTGCTAACCAGTTAATCGCAGAACGTGAATATCCCGTCGCCGAAGATTTACCGCTTCATAAACGTATTCCTTATAACATAACTTCGGGTCTTGTATGGTCAACAGGTCTGACTGCAAATTCGAGACAGCCCTATGAAAAACTTTACGAGAAAATTTTGAAGGCTGTTGACAGACTGCAAGACGGAATCGCGAATATTAACGAGGTCTGGACGGAAAGGAAAGAAGAAGAATTAAATGATGAGAATAACTAGAGGGCTTGAAAATATTCATTCCGTCATTGACAGGCACGAGGCTGAATGGCGCAAGGAGCAGGGAGAACCTGTTGAAGAACTTAACCCTATAACTCTTGAAGAAACAGTTAGAAGGCGTTTGGCAGACAGTAATAAAAACAGCAAGGGAAGATTTTCGGCTGACAGATTTTTAGGTACTTCAACGAAAACTAAAACTCCTAAAGCAAAAATTAAAGAGCCTGAACCCGAACTTGAACCCGAAACTGATGAAAATTCCGAAGAAAATGAAAGCGGCGTTGAAGTTGTATCAGTTATAAAACAAGAAGAGGGAAAAAATCATTCTTGGCTTTATAACGAGGTCGTTAAGGCTGTTAATAATGCTGCTGAAGGTTCAAAGAATGTCAAAGTCGTAGCGGTTTTTGTCCCTGTTGTTCAAAACGGAAAAGAATTTGAGGATTTGCCCGTCAATAATTTCGTAACAACTGAACCTGTTAATGAAGAAGATGTTAAAGTTGAACTTGAAGAACTTCTAAACGCTGAAGAACAAACCAAACAACCAGAACAAAACGATTTCAATTTGCTTCCTGAAGGTCAAGACGAGCCCGACGCTGAATTAGCCGATGCCTTCCAGACTATGGAGGAAAAACTCGATGAAACTTTACAGGAAGAACAGGAAATCGAAATAGAAGAACCTCAAGAAGAAATTATTGAGGAGGTCATAGAGGAAGCGGAAGAAGAACCCGATGAACCACAAATTTTGCCGCACGAAAATATTGAAACGCTGCACCTCGCCAATAAAGTCAAAGAGCCTGAAGTAATTGAGGAAATCGAAGAAACCCAAGAACCTGTTGAAGCTGTCGAAACCGAAGAGCCTGAAGAAACTGAAGATAATGTTGAAGAAGAGGCAGAAGAAATTGAGGAGCATGTTGAAGCTGAATCTGAATTAAACCAAGAACCTGAAGAAGTAACAGAACAAGCAGAAGAAGCGGAAAAAGTTGAGGAACTTCCTTTACCTCCATTGCCTGATGAACTTGAAGATGATGAAATTTTCGATGAGACAAGTTTTTCAGACCCTCTTGAGGCAATTCAAATGCTTGAAGGCGATGATGATGAAGATACAAGCATTGTAAGTGAAGATGGTTTTACTTTTGAGGACGCTGTCGAAACTTTAGAAACGGACGATGAAGTAAAATAGCCAGACCTTTCCATCGTTTCACGGTTCCACTTCCCTTATCAGGGACGACAAGTTTTGTTAAGTTTTCGCTCTTATCTCCCCTGAGAAGGGGAGATCTCAATTTTAATTGACAGAGGGGTTTTTTACATTATGATAAATTTTTAGCCACTCTTCACTCGTTAAATCTTCAGCCCTGATATTTTTATCAATATTCAATGAAAACAAAATATCATTTATATCGTGAAAATTTTTCAGGTTGTTTAACAACGTCTTGCGTCTTTGTGAAAAACCTTTGTGAAGAATTTCCGACCATAAATCATCGTTAGCAAGCTCAAAATTTTTTTCGATAACAATTTCAACTATTGCCGAATCAACTTCAGGAATCGGTCTGAAACAATTTCGCGAAACATTTTTCACTATGCTTGCGTGTCCCATTGCTTCAATCGTAATCCCTAAAGGATAACGTTCTTTAGTGTCGGGAGGTGCGATAATTCTCAATGCAGATTCTTTTTGCAGCATGTACAAATGATATTTAAGGCCGTGCTCCGAAAATTTTAACAAGTTCCATATTAAAGGCGTTGTGATGTTATATGGAATATTAGCGATGATTTTATTCGGAAAAGGATTTAATTTTTCGTAGTCAAATTTTACTGCGTCATCGAAAAATATTTTTAACGTACTTTCATTTTTTTCAAGCTCCTCAAGCTCCGGTCTTAACCTTTCGTCAAGCTCAATCGAATAAAGACGGCTTATATTTTGTTCAAGCAATGCCCTTGTTAAAACCCCGTGTCCTGCTCCTACTTCTAAAACAAAATCATTATTTTGAAGATTTGCACGTGAAATTATCAGGGCTAAAATATTTTTGTCGAATAAAAAATTTTGTCCGAAACGTTTTAACGCTTTCATTTTAATTTCGAGCTAAAATTGTCTGCCCTCCGCCCAATGCTTTAGCTTCAGCCATTGCACCGTACGCAGCACTTATGAAATCATTAACGCCTGCGTAAACTCCTAAATTCAAATCCGCTACACCTATACTCATTGAAAAAGTGATTGAACGTTCACGAATTTCATTCGCAAGAAATACCGCAGTAGCTCCCGAACATCGCGATAAAATCATAAACTCATCGCCGCCCCAATGTGAGATTATGTTTTTTCCGTGTTCCGCCAAAAATCTTTTCATGATATTAACAAAACCATATAAAACTCTGTTGGCATTCGTATAGCCTCGTGTCTCATTAATTGTTGCGAAATTATCTATATTAATCATTATCAGGCTTATCGGTTCAGAGGTTTGAACGGCGTTTGAAAATTCCTGAATTACTGCGTGCTCCATTCCGCGTCTGTTCAAAACTCCTGTTGAAGTGTCGAATGTTAAGAGCCTTCTTAATTGTTCCTGAGTTTTCCTAAGCTCCGTTACTTCCTCAAACGTTAGCATAACGCATTCCTTATCATTCCATTTAACAGGGCTTGCGTGAATTTTCACGAGACATTCTGAAATAATTTCGTCATTGTTATCGTCAGCAGAGTTAAATTTGTCATCAAGATAAATTTCTTTGCTGAAGTCGTAAAAATTTTTTCCTCCTGACATCAAAGGCATATCACATTCAATACTTCCCGAACGTTTTGATATTAAACTAATCAAACCTGAATTTGTTTCATGAGTTACGAGTTCAATAATATTTTTGCCTGCGATGTCAGGAATTTCGGCGGATAAAAATTTATTTGCAGCTAAAAATACTCCGTGTGAATCAACAACACCCGCTCTAAACGGAACAGAATTTAAGATTTCGGGATTGCTTTGAATTACGGGCGGCAAATTTTTTCGTGTTACATCGGAAATTATACGAATCACAACACCGTCAATTTTATTCGCATCATTCTTCAACGGTGAAGCTGTAACGTTCCAAATCTGATCGTTTTCAGTTAATTCAATGCCGTTGGAATTTCCGAGATAAGCGGCCATTAAAACTTCATGAAGGGTTTTATCAAGCCCGCTTATCATAGGAGGATAATTACTGCCTTCAACGCATTTATGACCGAATAATCTTGCGGCTATAGCTTTGTAACCGTGAGAGGCATATAACAATTTACCCTTGCTGTTAATTACGCAGCAAAGCAATCCCGGACAACTGTCTAAAATTCTGCTCCATTCACTCATAATCTTAAATTAATCTTCGTAACCGTTCGGGTGTCCTTTATGCCACTTCCAAGCACTCGAAATAATTTCTTCCATGTTTACGAATTTCGGATGCCATTTCAGAATTTCATGAGCTTTCGTACTGTCAGCTACGAGTTTCGCAGGATCTCCCGCACGCCTTGTTCCGATTTCGACAGGAATATCACAGCCTGTTGCTTTACGTGCAGCGTTAATCATTTCCATAACCGAATAACCGTCTCCGCTTCCTAAATTGAAAATTCCGCTTTGTCCTCCGTTCCTTAAATATTCAAGAGCAAGAATATGAGCATTTGCCAAATCCTCAACATGAACATAATCACGAATGCAAGTTCCGTCTTTAGTCGGATAATCATCGCCGTAAACAGTAACATGATCTCTTTTTCCCAAAGGCACTTGCAAAATTAACGGGATTAAATGGGTTTCGTGTCTGTGATCTTCACCGATTGTTCCGTCATGCCAAGCTCCAGCGACATTGAAATATCTCAATGATACATAGCGAATATCATAACGTTCGCTGACCCAGTGCATCATTTTTTCCATGATTCTTTTGCTTTCACCGTAAGGATTAGTCGGATTGGTTTCATCAGTTTCAAGAATTGGAATTTTTTTCGGTTCACCGTAAGTTGCTGCGGTCGATGAGAAAATTATTCTTTTAACATCGTGCCTCTGCATTGCTTCCAATAACGAAATCATGCCTCCGACGTTGTTGTTAAAATATTTCAAAGGCTGTTCGACACTTTCACCGACTAACGAAAATGCGCAGAAATGTATTACTGCTTCGATTTTATTCTCAGTGAAAATTTTATCGAGGATTTTTGAGTCCCTTATATCACCCTCATAAAATTTTACGTCATCGGGAATTGATTTTTTGTGGCCTGTTTCGAGGCTGTCAACAACAATAACATCATCACCGTGAGCTTTGAATGCTCTGACATTGTGAGAACCTATATAACCTGCTCCACCGCAAATTAATATTGACATGATTTTTTCCTCCTTAGATTTAATATTTAGTATTAGGAATCGGATTGAAAATTACATCGCCCATTTCAATGGACATATTATAACTGCTTTTTTTCCTGCCTAAATGAATATCATCAGGAACTTTTATAACTCCTGAAGGTTTTACGGATTCGTAAATGCTGTGTGAAACTTCTGAAGGAATATGAAGTTCGGGAGGATTTTCAGCTTCGTTTCTCCTCAAAATTTCTTTAGCAGCTCTGAAATTGAAAGTCGGATTAGTTTGCCACCAAAATTTTTGAGCCTCATCGGTTAAAAATATCGTTCCGTCTCCTTCAGCCGCAAAAATTTTCACGGGCTTTAATTTTCCGTTCACAACATCAGCAGCCTTTAACCACGCAAAATTTCCTCCAATCCATGCGTAACCGTCAGGTTCATTTGTTATTTTGAGCTCGTCTGAATTTGAACGCAAAAATCTTCTTGAAGTTGATTGTTTAGGGATTGAAATTCCAACCCATATTGAATTTTTTGAACGTGATACTTTGATGTTGTTGAGCCATTCTGTTGAAGGGTTGTTGAAATAATTTTTGAGCTGATTAACATCGGGATTTATTTTTCCGTTGAGTTCTACAGCTTCCACCAACGAATATAAACCGCCAATAACGTTATGAAGCTCAACATCAGGTTCAACATCTCCGTAAGAGATACCCGAACAAAAACATATTGCAAAAACTAAAGCACCTAAAATTTTTTTCATGATAAAAATAATATAACCTTTCTTTCTATTTATTGCTTAATAATAACAGTCCTTCAGCTTCTAAGATATGAAAAATATTTTTCTTCACTGAAAGTGATGTCCTTTTATCTACGGGCATTAGCAAAAATACACGCTCGTTTCTATTCCAATATGCGTTAATGCTCGAAGCGTCAGTCCTGAATTTTTTCTCCTCAATTCCGGGAGTTAATTCAGCTTCAATTATATTAGAATTTCTCAATGTGTAAAAATACACCGAAGGATAATTCACGCCGTATTGAAGTACCGTTTCATTTCCCTTAATAATCTCACGAAGTTTCAAACCCGTTTCACGCATTGAATAATTTTCAGCAGTCAAATTGAATACACCTGCTAAAGGCATAAGACATAATAACGCTGCTCCCGAAACATTGCGAATCCATTTCTTAATCTGCTTTGTTCTCGTGTAATACCAGTTAGCAAAAATGAAAAGCCCCATTAAAATTTCGTAAGGTATCAATGACATCAAAGAGCCTCGAACAGCGGGAAAATATTTCACAGTTACAGGCACTACAGCATAAAGCAATATAATCAGAATTAAAAAATTCATCATTGTTGAATATCGGATTGACGAAAATTTTTCGTTGAACCAATAATCTAAACGCCTTCCCAATATTGCCGACAATGCCGGAATCATTGCTGACATCGCTAAAATATTTCCCGAAATTATTGCAGCTCCTCCGAAAATAACCGCCCAAATTAACATGAATAATTCAGGAGATTTTTTTGCAGGATAATGTTCTGTATTTGAATCGTGTAAAACTTCATAAGCTGCTTGAATTACAAATCCGTGAAAAGGCGTTAAGCTCATCAGGACAAAAAATATAATTCCCTGAATACCTCCTAAAGTATAATTATGCCCTCTGCAAATCATGTAAAAAATTATATGAGGGTTTATTAACATCAGCAAGAGAAAATACAGTCCCGAAAATAAAATCGTAATCACAATTCCGCCCGGCCATGTGAAAAAATCCCTCATTAAGTCCCAATCCTCACATAAAACCGAATAAATTATTACAGCTAAAAACGGGAGAAATAATCCCGACGCTCCATGAGTTATAAATGCAAGAGTAATTGAAACATGAGACATGATTAAAAATTTTTTGTTCTGTTTTGATTTTATTATTCCCGCCATTGCCATAGCAGTTAAACATGAATAAATTGCGTGAGACGAGGATATTTGAGAGACCGTGAAACATAAAATCATGCTTGCACAGACACTTGAAGCCAACCAAGATTTACGGGAATTTTCGCTAGGATAACGGCGGGCTGATAATGCCGAAGCTAAAATCATTCCTAATCCTGACAAAGCTGACCAAAAACGAACTGCAAATTCGCTCCAACCGAAAATTTTTAACGCAGCAGCCATTAACCACCATGTGCCCATCGTACAGCCTGAAGCTAAAGACGCTCCGATTTTAGGCACGAAATAATTATTGCCTGCCGACATGTGAAGAGCTATCGAGGCATTTATACCTTCAACAGGGTCTATAAGTCCGTGATCTCCTATTCCCCTGAAATATATCCAGAAAAGGAACGCAGCGAATAATAATAATTTTCGATTCTTTAATATAAAGTTTCGCAAGGTTATTTGAATAACGGCAAAAGAGCCTTAAATTGTGGTGTGCCTGCTTCACCTAACATCTGATAAATAATTGTTTCAGTAGGAACAACAAGACAGCCTATTGAACGAGCTGCCTCAAGAGCAAGCAAATGATTTTTTTCAGTTCGGCTTCCGCATGAATCAGCAGCGATTACGACATTAAGTCCGTATTTTTCAATTAAATTCATTGCTGTACTCAATACGCAAATATGGCTCTCAACTCCGAATAATATCGCCGTATCTATTGAGGCACCGTTAAATTTCAAATTGAGAAAGGCGTTTCCAAACTCAGGAGCATCACAGCATGAAAAAGTTGTTTTGCTGATTATCGAAGTGTCTTGAGGTATTAAATTTTTTAACTCAGGAATTGTTGAACCGATTCCTTTTGGATATTGTTCGGTTACGATTAAAGGCACTGAAAGTTCACGGGCTGAAGTTAAGAGGCACTGTGAATTTTTAATGATTTCATTTTTATTGAAAATGGCAGGCATTAAACGTTCCTGTAAATCAATCATAATTAAGAACGAAGAATGAGCCTTTATAATTTTGTTCAAATGTAAAAACCTCTCATTCTGAAAAATTTTCAGAATTTATTATATACTATCCTTAAAAAAATTATTTGTAAGTGAATGGAGATATTAATAATGTCATCGAAAAAAGTTTTAGCATTTTATCTTAACGGCTGTCCGTATTGTAAACAGGCTCGTGAGGCATTGAAAGAATTAACGGAAGAGAATGAAAAATATTCATCGGTTGAATTTGAATGGGTAGAAGAAAATCAACACCCCGAAATTTCAGAACGATATGATTATTATCATGTGCCTTCAATGTTTGTTGACGGTAAAAAAATTTACGAAGCTCGCAGCGGTGAAAAATACAACGAATGCAAAGAGAACGTCAGGAGAGTTCTTGAGGCCGCCTTATGAAAATCTGTAATAAAATTTTTGCGCTTGTAATAATTTTTGCGTGTCTGGTTTCATGTCCGAGTTATTCGCTTGATTATGATGAAATGCCTGAAAGTGCGACGTTATCGGCAAATCGAATGCGTTTTGATGCAGTTACTGGAGATTTTTTGGCTGATGGAAACGTTACTATAACGGCAGGGGAATTAAATGTTGAGGCACCTGTTGGTTCAGGCAATGTTGACAGACGCGAAATAAATTTTGATGAAGGAATTAAAGCATCAGGGAAATGGCAGGGCGATAAAATTGATTTTAACGCGGGAAAATTAGAATTGTCATTTTACGATATTCCGACTTGTAATTTTATGAACGGAGTTAGAGGCGGAATAGGGACAATGAGGCTTGATGCTGACAGATTAATTTTAACGGGACTGGGAGGAATTTCAGACCCTTCAGCAACCGACACTCAAACGAAATTTTGGATAGTCAACGCAAAAAATCTTGAAGACACTTCAAAAGGTTTGAGCTTCGGAGCAAATACAGTTGAAGGAGTTTTACGAGACGGAGACCTTCACGAGATGACGGCGAATAAAAGCGTGTGGCTTAAAGGTAAACCTAAATCAAAGGGCGATGCAGTCAGCTTAAAAGGAGATCACGCGCTTTATTCTCTTGCAAGAGGCAGCGTAGTTGTCAGCGGCCATGTTGTAGCGGTTCAAGGCGGAAGGACTTTGAGATCGGACTCTGTTGTATATTTTCCTGAACAAAATCGTGTCGAAGCTCTCGGAGGTTTAACAAAGGAAGTCGGAGGAGTTGTTAGTACCGACAGAGCAGAAATTACGATAGACCTTTCAAAGGAGAGAAAAGTTAAGAAGGAGGATAAAAAGGAAACAATCGAAATAAAAACTGAACCTGATAAAAACAAAGAGGACAATAAGAAATCAACAACTAAAACTCGAACTACTAAAAAAACAAATACTCGAACAAGAAAGACCAACAAAAATTAACATGAATACTTTAACAGCATCGGACTTACGAAAAGAATACAACGGAAGGCTTGTTGTAGGAGGAGTAAGCATAACAGTTAATGCAGGAGAGGTTGTTGGACTTTTAGGGCCTAACGGAGCAGGTAAAACAACCTCGTTTTATATGATTGTAGGATTAATTAAACCTGATTCGGGAAAAGTTTTGATTGATTTTGAAGACATAACAGGACAGCCTGTTTATATGCGGGCAAGGGCAGGAATTGGATATTTGCCTCAAGAAGCTTCGGTGTTCAGGAATTTAACCGTGAGGGAAAATATTAATCTTGTTTGGGAGGAACACGGCAAGAAAAAATTAGCGAACGAACTCACGGAAGAATTATTGAGACAATTCAAAATCACTCACATAGCAGATACGAAAGGTTATTCACTTTCAGGCGGTGAAAGAAGGCGCGTTGAAATTGCGAGAGCTTTAACAATGAAACCGAAATTTATATTGCTTGATGAACCTTTCAGCGGAATTGACCCGATAGCAGTAGCGGATATTCAACAGATGATTCACGAATTAAAAGATCGAGGCTATGGAATTTTAATAACGGATCATAATGTTCGAGAGACCTTATCAATAACTGACAGAACATACTTAATTCATGACGGTCGAATTTTTTTGTCAGGAACTCCTGAAGAAGTTGCAGGAAATGAATTAGCTAGGAAATTTTATTTGGGAGAAAATTTTGAATGGAACAAATGATTATAAACGTAACGGGATTTTCAGGAGACGGAACAGGAATTGCCCGAACTGAAAACGGTGTTGTATTTGTTCAAGGGGCTTTACCGAATGAGACAGTAAGAGCAGAAATTGTAGCGAGAAAAAAAGATTTTATGATAGCCGATACAGTTTCAGTTGAAAAAACTTCATCAGGAAGAGTTAAGCCCAAATGTAAATATTACGGCTGCTGCGGAGGGTGTCAGCTTCAACACGCTGATTATGGGACGCAATTAAAATTGAAAGCCTCAATAGTTAGGGACGCAATGATAAGGATAGGAGGATTTAAGCCCGAAATTTTTGACGAATTAAAATGTGAAGCATCGCCGGATTTTTGGAACTATCGAAACAAAGCAGCCTTTCCTGTTCAGGATATAAACGGGAAAATTTGTGTAGGATTTTACAGAGCAGGAACACACCGTCTTGAATTTATAAATCAATGTCCTGTTAATGCAAAAAAAATAAATGAGATGTACGAAAAAATTTTAGCGTCTCTGAATGATAAACAAAAAAATCGGGTAAAAATTCCTTTTAACGGTTACGATGAAAAAAACAACACGGGAAAACTTCGACATTTAATTATGAGGACAGGAATTAATACGGGAGAAAATTTATTGTCATTTGTAATTAACGGGAAACTTTCAGCAAAGAGTGTGAAGGCATTAGCATCACTCGGAAACGAGGCTCGCCCTGATACACTTACGATAAATCATAATTCAAAACCCGGAAATGTAATTTTAGGGACATATACGGAAAATTTAATGGGTTCGGGAATAATTTCGGAACGTTTAGGTAAATATAAATTAAATTTTGACACTACATCATTTTTTCAAGTGAATACGGGAACAGCGGAAAAATTATTTTCGTACGTAAAAAATTTAGCGGAAAGTTTCAACGCAAAAAACATTTTGGAACTTTACAGCGGTACAGGCTCATTAACATGTTATCTTGCAGAAATTTCCGAAAGAGTTACAAGTGTTGAGGAATGGCGAGGAGCTGTGAAAATAGCGATGAAAAATTTGCGTGCGAATAATTTTGATAATGTTGAAACATTATGCGGACGTTCTGAGGAAGTTATAGAGGATTTGAGAGATAAATATGATGTTGTAGTTTTAGATCCTCCGAGAGACGGTTGTGAAAGGACAGTAATAGAGGCAGTAAAAAATTTTGGAGTGAAAAAAATAATTTATGTATCATGTAATCCTGCGACACTTGCGAGGGACTGCAAAATTTTTTCAGGATACGGTTATAAATTAATGAGCATAAAATCTTTTGATATGTTTCCTCAAACCGCGCACGTCGAAACTGTCTGTTTACTAACACATAATTGAACGAAAAGCCGACGCATTCTCGCGACTTTACTCGTGAGTAAGTCAGCCTTA
>CALBPU010000148.1 GCA_937899395.1 uncultured Fretibacterium sp. | reverse complement strand
GGTCGCATTCCTTGGCGTTCAAGGTGTTACCGGTGCGGGTATCTTTAAGTTTCACGGTAGCTGCGATGTCGCCGGCAGCCACTTCGTCCACAGGTACGCGGATAGAGCCACAAACACTATAGAGTTGCGAGATACGCTCCTTGGAACCACGGTCCATGTTCTGCATATCGTCGGCATTGCGGATGGTCCCTTGCATTACTTTGAAGTAGTTGACCTCACCGATATGAGGTTCCACAGAGGTCTTGAAGATGAAGATAGAAGCGGGTTTAGCGGAGTCGGGTGCGACGGGTTTGCCTTCTGCATCGAGCGGTTTAACGGCGTCGACTACAGAGGGTGCCATTTCGCCGATGAACTCCATCAAGCGGCGGCATCCCATATCCTTCACGCCACATGCGCAAAGCACGGGATAAACCCCTGCTTCGGCGAAGACCACTTTCAAGCCCTTCAGCATCTCTTCCTCGGAGAGGGTGCCCTCTTCGAAGAACTTCTCCATGAGTTCCTCGTCTGCTTCGGCAGCCATTTCGCATAGTGCGCCGTGCAGTTCCTCTACATGGGAGGCTTGGTCGGCAGGAACATCCTTATACTCAGGAGCTTCCGATCTAGCTCCCCCTTCGGGTTTCCAGACGAGCATCTTGTTCTTGAGTACATCAATCACGGCGTTAAAGCCGGCACCGGTATTGACGGGGGATTGTACGAGGACAACCTTATTGCCGAAGTTCTCTTTGAGTTGCTCAAACGCCTGCTCGAAGTTAGCATTTTCGTGGTCGCACTTATTGATGACAAACATAACGGGTTTCTTAGCTGCCTCGGCATAGCGATAGGCATTTTGGGTACCTACCTCAACGCCGCCGTTGCAAGAGAGACTGATGACAGCCGTGTCCACTACGTGGAGAGCCGTTACGACGCCACCGCAGAAGTCGTCAGACCCCGGGCAGTCGATGATGTTGAGTTTCTTACCTGCGAACTCAACATTGCAGACGGTAGAGAAGACGGAGTAGCCGTACTCTTTTTCTACAGGGAAATAGTCGCAGACGGTTGATTGCGCCTCAACAGAGCCACGACGTTTCACTACACCACACTCGAAGAGCATAGACTCCATGAGTGTCGTTTTACCGGAACCGGAACCGCCCAAGAGGGCTACGTTCTTAATTTCAGAAGCTTGATAAACTTTAGCCATACGAGTAATTAGATTTACGATATTGTTATTTTATTAGTTTATAGTCATTTAGTATAATGGCGCTCCCATGACGGAGAATTGTCTGCCGTCCGGTAGCGTGATAATGAGTTGTCCGTTAACGAGTGTCTTTTGTGCCCTATATTGCGGTGCAGAGACGAGCTCTACCGCGGTTTCGGGCACTATAGAGGCTTCATTGAGCATAATCTCAACTATATATGGGTCATGGTCGGAATAAGACTCTGCATAGGACACATTGTCGGAGCAGTGGTAGGTGCAGATATGCTTGACATAGGCGTTCGTTATTTGGTTCGCCATGGAGCTATTAGCAAGGACATGGTCAATGAGTTCGCCATCTCCATAACAATGTGAATAAGCATTGGCATCAAAACGGAGCAGTTGTTCCTCATATCCGGCGTTCACGATGCGCACAACAGGCTCTTCTTCATAGCTACAGTTGAGGTCTCCGAGGATAAGGATATCGGGGTCGGTAGTTACGCCACTGAATTTATTGATAAGATTAGTTGCATTGCTTATGCGTGTAGCCTCACCGGCATCGGCGGAAGAATCTTTGGCTTTGAAGTGGTTCATGCTGACAACCAGTTTGCCGTCATTAGAGAGTTGTCTAAAGGTCTGATAGCGCATGGTATTGCAATAGTAATTAGCCGTGGAAGCGCTATTATTTGTGCCATATGTTGCGACACGATCTGTGCGGTAGATGAACCCCGACTTGAGGTGATTATCATAGCCGTCCCCGAGGGTATAGTTAATATTGTCATTGACAGCGGCATATCGTCCTGCGGTGCCGGCGCGGGTGTTCATGGAGTCGGCAAGTTGTTGGAGCACAATGGCTTTTGCTTCCACTTCGCAGAAGGCATAGATGAAAAACATGAATGTAGGTGTAACGAATATTCTTGATGAACTTGAAATAAGCGGTGAATTGAACCTAAAGAAAGATTTGTCGTTGTTTTCATGCAAGCTCAATCCGGAAATAGAAAAATTTATCCGAGAAAAAGCTATTGATTTTGCTAAACAAAAACTTTCAATTACATACTTAATAGTGGATTTAGATAATGGCACAATTTTAGGATATTTTACCTTAACTCATAAGTCTGTAATCTTAAACGGTGAAGGATTGAGTAGAACATTTCAGAAGAAATTGACGAAATATTCCAGATTAGATAAAGACACAGGTAATTATGTTGTATCGGCATTCCTTTTAGCACAATTTGGAAAAAATTATGCTTTAGAGGCTGATATGCGTATAAATGGGAAACAAATGATGAAATTAGTGAATGATGTTCTCTTAGATGTTCAAAGAAGAATTGGAGGCGGAGTTTTGTATCTTGACTGTGAAGATGAGCCGAAATTGAAAAATTTTTATGTAGAAGAACATTTCAAGGAATTTTCGGATCGTTTTTCTTCGGAAGACAAAAGAAAGTATACTCAATTTATTAGATTTTTATGAACGAGATAATAGGGGATTTGTGTATGAACGGAATAATGATTCAAGGAACTTCAAGCGATTCGGGAAAAAGTTTTATAGTAACGGGACTGTGCAGGTTATTTTCAAACATGGGAATTAAAATTTGCCCTTTCAAATCTCAAAACATGTCCAACAATTTTTATATTACTCACGATAATTTGCAAATGAGTACTGCTCAAGCTGTCCAAGCGCAAGCTGCGGGATTAACTCCTGAAATTTTCATGAACCCGATTTTGTTGAAACCTACTCACGATAAATCATCTGAGATAATCTTAAATGGAAAAATTTTCGATAAACCTGCCGAAAAAAATTTTTATTACGATGAGTTCACTGAGACGTTCGGAATTAAAGCAGCTAGAGAAGCGTTAAATTATATTTCACAAAATTTTGAAGCTGTTTTAATTGAAGGTGCCGGAAGTCCTGCTGAAATAAATTTGAATGCTCATGAGATTGTTAATATGAGAATTGCCCGTGAAGCTGATGTTCCTGTAATATTAGTCGCTGATGTTGACAGAGGAGGCTCGCTTGCGTCAGTCGTAGGCACGTTGGAACTTTTAGGAAATGATCGTGAAAGAGTTAAAGGAATTATTTTCAACAAATTTCGAGGAGATATAAATTTATTTCAACCTGCCGTCGAATGGACTGAAAATTATACAGGTGTTAAAGTTTTAGGCGTTGTACCGTTTATCAAAAATGTAAAAATATCGCCTGAAGATTCATTAAGCATGAATGCAAACGAAAAAATTTCAAGCGATAATGTTTTAACATTTAATAATGCTTATGATGAGATTGCTAAAATTTTAGCCGAAAATCTCGACATGAAATTTATTATCAAACTAATTCACCATGAAGACACCATGCTTCGGCCTCAGTGATTTTGACATTAACAAATTCTCCTAACAATTTTTTGCTGCCTTCAAAAATTACTACCTTGTCGCTAGGAGTTCTGCCTTGTAACAATTTTTCGCCTTTAGGTGCAGGAGCATCAACCAAAATTTCAAACTCTCTTCCGACTAACTGTTTATTAATATCGAGAGTGATTTTGTCTTGAAGTTCGTTTAATTTCGTTAATCTCTCAAGCCTTAATTCTACAGGCAATGCTCCTTCCATTGTTGCTGCAACTGTTCCGTCTCTCTCTGAATAAGCGGCACTGTGAACTAAATCGAATTTTATTTCACGTAGAGCATTCATAGACGCCTCAAAATCTTCGTCAGTCTCTCCCGGAAATCCTACAATTAAATCAGTAGTTAATCCTAAATCAGGAATTTTTTCACGTGTCATTGAAACTTTTTCAACATATTCAGCATAATTATATTTACGATTCATCAGCTTCAAAATTCTGTCGCTCCCTGCTTGAATAGGAAGGTTTAATGAAGGACAAACAGTTTTTTCTTCGGCCATGACTTCAACAATATCAGGCGTAAAATCCTGCGGCAATGATGTTACAAAACGAACTCGTTTAATTCCCGGAAGCTGGGCAACTTTTCTCAAGAGCCACGAAAATTTTAAGCCTATATCTTTTCCGTAACTGTTTACATTCTGACCTAAAAGAGTTATCTCTTTCACTCCGTCATTGATTAACATTTCGGCTTCGGAAAAAATTTCGTCGGGTTTACGTGATACAAAACGCCCTCTTACATGCGGCACTATGCAATACGTACAAAAATTATCGCAGCCGTGAGCAATGGTTATATATGCCTTGAATTTATTCTCACGTTTTATCGTGATGTTATCCGAATCAAATTCAAGACTGTGAAATTCTCTCGGGTCATTATCTAGAATGTTTATTCGTGATTTAGGGTGTTCGTAAATTTGCTCGATTGAATCAGGCAATAATCCTATATGTCTGGGGCCTGCTACAAGTCTTACATAAGGAAAACGATTAAGAGCTTTTTGTCCGAGCCTTTGAGCAATACAGCCCGTTAAAGCTACTAAAGGTTTATTGTTTTTCAGCCATGACGGTTCATAAAGCCCTAATTCACTCCATACTTTTTGCTCTGCTTTAGCTCTGACGCTGCAACCCGTAATCATTACAACATCAGCGTCATTTTCATCGGTTTCCTGCCAGCCCCTCGAACATAAAACGGTTCTAACTCTGTCAGCATCATAAACATTCATCTGACAGCCATAAACTTTTACACAAAATTTTTTCGACATTTAATCCTCGAAAAACCTCGCAAAAATTTCATCGACATATCTGAGATAGAAATCATTCTCAAATAATTCTTTCAATCTTTCAGGGGCAACAGCATCTTTTAATCTTGCATCCGCTAAAAGTAAATCAAGGAACGCAACTCCGCTTGAAGCCGTTTTCATTGCATTCTCTTGGACAATGGCATAAGCATCTTCACGTGAGAGTTTTAATTCATCAAGCAGGAATGTTAAAACCCTTTGACTGTATACAAGGCCGTTAGTCTGGTTAATATTTTCTTTAACTCGAATTTCATCAACCGTTAAACCCTTCAAAATTTTCGTCATGCTTCTGACCATGAATGCAGCAATGTTAAAAGCGTCAGGCCAAATTACTCTTTCAGTTGAAGAATGGCTGATGTCTCTTTCGTGCCATAAGGCGATATTTTCCATTCCAGTTAAAGCATAACCCCTTAACAATCTCGACATTCCGCAAATTCTTTCGCATTTAATCGGGTTGCGTTTATGAGGCATTGCGCTTGAGCCTTTTTGACCAACTCCGAAAGGTTCAAAGGCTTCACGAACTTCGGTGCGCTGCAAATGTCTAATCTCAAGAGCCATTCTCTCAAGTGTTCCTCCCATAATAGCGAGGCTGTTCAAAACTTCGGCGTGCCTGTCTCTTTGTAAAATCTGATTCGATACTTTTGCAGGTTCAAGCCCTAAAATTTCACAAACTCTTGCTTCAAGTTTCGGTGAACTCATAGCATAAGTTCCGACAGCTCCCGAAATTTTTCCTGTCGAAACGTTTTTCTTCGCATTTTTGAGCCTGTCAATATCGCGCAAAATTTCAGAATGCCAATTCAAAATTTTTAATCCCATTGAAGTAGGTTCGGCGTGAATGCCGTGAGTACGTCCGATACAAGGAAGGTGTTTATATTTTATTGCAAGTTCGATAACAAACTCGTCAAGATTTTCAAGGGCTTTCAAAATTATGTCAATCGAATCACGAAGCATTATTGAGCTTGCAGTATCAAGAATATCGCTGCTTGTCATTCCGAGATGTAAATATCGTCCATTTGAGCCGATGTTTTCAGCAACAGCACTAACAAACGCTACAACATCGTGCTGAGTTTTCTTCTCAATCTCCTGAACTCTTTCGACAGTGAAATGAGCATTAGCTACAATATCCTCAAAGGCTTCCTGAGGTATTCTTCCTGCTTCAGTCCATGCTTGGCACACAGCGATCTCAACATCCAACATTACCTTCAATCTGTTATATTCGTCCCATAAAGCTGCAATATCGTGTTCTGAATATCTTTCAATCATGATAAATTTTTCTCCTTAATCTTAAATTTTACTGAAATTTTAACATCTATCTCTATTTCCATGTTATGTTAAAATATCTCTT
>CALBPU010000147.1 GCA_937899395.1 uncultured Fretibacterium sp. | reverse complement strand
GCGATCCATAAAGCAGTCTTAGCAACGGCTACGGCGAAATCGTTAATTTCAATTCCGAAAAACTGCGAAATTTTTACTTGAATCGGCGATAAATCTCCAGTAGCGAAATTAATTTGTTGTTTCGTGAGTTCGCTCAAAATTTTATTTTCGAGTCTTCGTAACGATAAATAAGTTTCAGTTAAAAAATTTCCCGAACCGCAAGCAGGGTCTAAAAATTTCAGCGAACTTAATTTTTTTTGAAATTCGATTAATTTTTTCGTCCGCGTTTTTATTTTTGACTCCGCGAAAATATTTTCAAGTTCGAGCCTCAAATTTTCTAAAAATAACGGGTCTATGACCTTATGAATGTTTTCAATGCTCGTGTAGTGCATACCGCCCTCGCGCCTGACGGAATGTTCTTTTTCATCAGGATTTTCAAGGACGCTTTCAAAAATCGCGCCGAAAATAGTCGGATTGATTCCGCTCCAGTCAAAACTTTCGGACATTTCGCGCAAAATTATTTCGAGAGGCTCGCCGTCAATTTGAGTAATTTCGATATTAACTTTCTCGAATAAACCGCCGTTGACATAAGGAAAATCCGCTAAATCAGCGTCAAGATAAGGATCGCGCTCTTCGATTTTTTGCGACAACACCGCGAATAAATCTATTAACGCACGCCGAGAACTGTCTTTATGCTTGAGCATGTAGTCATGAAACGCGCCTTTTTGAAATTTTTTGCCGCCGCCTGAAAGTTCAGTGTCTTCAGCATAAAGCAAAAAAACAATTCGGACGCAGATAATAGTTAAACTTTGCTTAGTTTCCCGCGATTTAGGATTTTTGTAGCGTTTTTCGAGAGAATTTCTTAATTTTCGAGCAAGTTCTCCGGCCTTAACCGAAATTTCTTCTTCATGAATGTCCTTCGGGCTTGAAGCGTTCAAGTCAATCATGAATAAAAATTTCCGCCGTTCGCGTTCAAGATTTTCAAGCCTGATTATTTCGGGTTTTGCTTTCGGGCGTTCCATATCGTGAACGCGAAACTCCTGAAAATTGCACGTGATAATCCATCGGGCGCGTTCAGAATCGGGCAACCAGTCAGAATATCTTTTAGCCTGTTCAAACGGTGTCATAAGAGAGCCGTCAGACTGTTTCGCGGTTTTATCGAGATGAATGTCAAAACTCTTCTGCTCGATAATCGTCCTCGTTGACGGAACATAACCGTCAATGAAACTTTTATGAACAAGCTCAACGCGCTTTTCAAATTCGATTAATCTTGTCGGTTCATCGACCCCGCAGACAGTACTTAAAAATTCAAGCCAAAATTTTTGTGTATCGCTTTTTTCATCGCCGCGATTTTTCCAGCGTTCAATAAAATTTTTAATATTTTTCGGTGTGTTCATCATCAGAAATATCCTGCTTATTGAAAAATTCCTTATATCTGTTCAAAATTTTTTCCATTTCAACGGAATAGCTGTCGGCCTCAAAAAATCCGTTAGCAATGTCTTCTGTCGAATACTCGGACAAATCCGTTAAAGCAACTTGCCGTTCTAAGTCAAAAACTACGACATTGCTTATCGAAGTTAAAACGTAGGGAGAATAAGTGCTGACAATAAATTGAAGTCGCGGAAAAAACTCAGTCAAAAACGGCAGAATTTTTCTCTGCAGTTCTATGTACAAGTGAGTTTCAATCTCATCAATCAAGACTACGCCTTCTTTGTTGTAGCCGCTCAAGTGATTTTTAAGAAGCCAGTTTTGATCCATTCGTAATATTAAATCTGAAAGGATTCTCAAATCTCTATAACTTTTCAAAAGTTTTCGATTGAGCAAGACAAGATTTTTAGAAATTTCTTCAAGAAGGGACGTTTTGCCTGAGCTGTTTTTACCTGTAAAAATTAAATGTTGTCGATTTTGATTATTAAGAACGATATTTATATTTTTTAAGTGTCTGACATTTTCAATTCGGATTTCAGTAATAAAATGCTCCACTTGCTTAACCTCCTGATTTTATTTTTTCATAATAAAAATTATACGATTTGAAAAAATAAAAATCGCCACGAAAAATTATGCCTTTATAAAATCAGTTTATAAAAGCCCATGACAAAAGACCCAGCAATCGAAAAAATTTTTCAGCTACGTTAAACTAAACCGTTTCAACGCGTCAAAGTTATAGCCAACTTTTTATGTATTCGTCAAAAACAGGCTTAACTTCTTTTTCAAACCAGTCAAATAATTCTTGCGCCTTTTCTCTTTGCTTCGGCTTCAATGCTTTATGATATGTGAATATGTATAGGCCATTTTCAGAAATTAGCGTAATCCTTGACTTAGAAAATATATTTTCTTCGCGTAAAAGTCCCATAAATCTATTAAACTCTTTCTTATATCCTAAAATATCGTAAAGCTCTTTAGCATTGAACCATACCTTAACATTCCAGAAAATGACGGTTATTTTCTTACGCTTATACTTGAATGTCTGAATGCTGCTCATCTGTTTAATTATTTAACGCTATAAATTTCTCCTAAATTCCAGCAATTAATAGCATTTTCAAGCATACCAACTGGACGTGTTCTTGCATGGCAAACAGAACATCTAATATATCTTTCACGCTTTGTGCTACAAAATTTTACACCGCTTTTGAAGCCGTCTTTCATTCTATTGCTCTTATACTCAGCTTTACCGCCGCAATAAAGGCAAGGTTTCAATTCAACATTTTTTAATTTCATCTGTATTACTCCTAAAAAAGGCAACATTAAATTAAAGTCTATGAAACATAGATTATAACTTAATTTATAAAATCAGTCAGTTCTATCGGCTTATTCTTTAGCCACTACATCATTGACATTTCCGTCCGATTCGTTAATATTTTCTTCGATAACATTGTTATCGAAGGCAAGTTCAGACCACTGAGCATTAATATTTTTGAATTGCCATAAATCAGCATCTTCAGAAAATTCAATGTTCATGCGCTTCAACATATTACGCAAGGCAATAAAGAACTTGCCTCTGGATTTAGGATAATAATTACTATCCTCAGCCCATTCGCGGTAATACTTGAATAAATCTCTGGACTTGATTTCTTTTCCTTCAAGGTGGTCGCCTTTATCTTCATAGATAATGCCTTCACTCTTGACATTCTCAATGAATGACACAATGTGGTCATTCTCGCCGACAAAATTTTTCAATAACTCGTCCTGCTCATCTGTCTTCGTGAAACCTTTTTGCTTTAAGAGCCGCTGAAGTCCTCTGAGTGCCAAGTTAAATAATCCCGGTAACTCTTTCAAAAGTTTTGCTTCAAGGTCGACATCAATCGGCCTGTCTTCTGTGTTCGGACGCACTCTGTCAGGATCAACGAAATGTTTTTTGAAATCCAAGATTAAAAACCGTCTCATAAAACCTTCCGAAACGTCTTTGACTGTCGGAAATTCGTTACAGCTCATAATCATTTTCGAGCGTGTCGGGAATGAAAAAGGCTGTTTGTATTTATAAGAGTCTTCGAGATTTTCTCCGGCAACAATCCTCTTAAATACTCCTTCTGCACCTCGTAAATCGTTTTCAGTGTCAGAAGAAATATTCAACCACGAATTTTTGAACGGCATGAGTCGGAAGTCCTTAACAATTTTTGAAGGTTCAACGCATGAAACGTAACCTTCTGTGCCTCCGAGCATTTTACTGGCAAGATTAATAAAGACGCTTTTTCCGTTTGAGCCTTCGCCTTTGAGCAATAGAGCTTTCTGGAATCTGCAGTCCGGCAGTAATAAATAACCCAAGAACTCTTCAGCCAGCATTCGGTCTTTCTTTCCGTTCGTAACTTCATCAAGGAACTTTTCAATGTTCGGACAAGTCGCATTAGGATCGAAACGATACGGGAGCATAACAGTCGTGTAATCATCGGGGCTGTACGGTTTTAACGTCCCATTGCCTTTTTCGTCAATGTGAAGAGTACCGTTCTTGAACGTAACTCGCGGCAACATATCAAAGCCGTTCAAAGGAATTTCGCTCCAGATTGATTTATCTTTTTTCAAGAGCCTCAATGTCGTTTCGACTTTATTTCCTGTTGCCAAACGTCCGTAAGCCTCAGCGATATGTCCGCCGACTTGGTCGTTCATTTTTTCTTTCCAAACGCCGTCTTCATATTCGTAGAAACCGCTCTTTTCATTGTACATCAGCTGATGATGAGCTTTTACTTGTTCGTTAATTTCCACTTCACTTAAACCCCTTCTGCCGTCTTTTCTAAGCTCTGTGAGCCAGTTCTTGTCGAAATAGCCTTCAAGCACCGAAATAATGTCGTACATATCCGACTGGTCTGTGAACGGCGTAATTTCAAGAATAAACGACTTGATTTTTTTCTTGATTTTGTCCTGCTCGCCGATCGTCATATCTTTGAGCGGTCTTTTCGGAGCAAGATACATGACGCACCATTTTGTGCCTGTGCAGGCGTATTCAAGAAGATTTTGAAGACTTCCCTTGCCGTTGACGCTGTAATAATCAGCAATATCTTTTCCGACGTTATGCTCGATAACGTTAAACGGAATACGAGCCTTGATTAATTCACGTGCAATTTTATAGGTGAATTCTCGGCCTGCGTCGTCGTTGTCAAATGCAAGATACACTTCTTTGAAGCGTTGAATTTTCTCGATAACCTGCGGCATAAGTTTTCCGAAGTCGCCGCCGTTAGGAGCTATAACACTGTAGCCTTCTTGCTCGAATGCCTGCCAGTCAAAATGACCTTCAGTAATAATTAATTCTTCTCTGCCTCTGTCGAGAGTGTTCAAACCCAAAATTGAATTTTTCAAAAACGGATAAGCCGTTAATGAAGCCTTCATGTATTTAGGTTCATTCTCGTCTTCTCCGCGTCCGCACCAGTCGTAACGCCGGGACGAAAAATAAATAACGTTTTTGCCGCTCTCGTCAAAGTACGGGAAAACAATACGTTCTTTAGCACCTGATGACATAACGCCGATTTTTAATCTCTTGATTGTTTCGTCAGAGATTTTGCGTGAATGAAGATACGATAACGCTCTAACGCTCATGGGCTTATTAGGATTCAATAAGTCATTATGCCAGCGTTCAACAGTCTTGGCGAATTCTTGACGCTGAGAAATCTGAGCTTTGATTTTTTCCGATGTTGCTCCGGGCATTAACTCCTGTAAGGCTTTATATTTATCGCCGTTATATTTCACGATAGCGACTAAATCAGTAATGTCGCCGCCTCTGTGATCCCTGAAGTCGTACCAGCGGTTCTCAATAGGATAAATCGCGAATGCGTCTCTACCCTCACTACCGTCACCAAAAATCGAGTTCGCTCTGTAATCCGCGCCGACCCGATGAAGTCTTATGCCTAAACTCTCGGCAATTTCTTTGATAGAATATTTTTCTTGTACTGCCGCGAAGATATTTTCGTTTGCCATTAAATTTTTCCTCCTTTTAACTAAACTTCTAAAAAACTCTTGTTTACCGCAATTTTTTTATTCTTCCTATCACCTCCTTGATTTTCTTTTTTTGTGTTATACTTAAACAGAAAAATCAACTTATATATGCAATCTGCTTTTTGCAGATCGTACGCGCACTCTGGCTGGACGGCTAAATCGAGCAGAGTGTTTCGCTTTTTTTAAGGCTCTTTTACATTCATTTTCATCC
>CALBPU010000146.1 GCA_937899395.1 uncultured Fretibacterium sp. | reverse complement strand
GCTAATGAGTCCCTCACAGGAAAGAATGTGGCTCTTCAGGAACAGATTGCGCGATATTCCGCTGGAGCTTAGGCATTTTGCGGGAAGGGTGAAGAGATTCTTATTGAGGAAGGTCAAATCATGAAGGCTATGCGTAAACTCGTCTCAAAGCTCATCGGCAGACTAGCTCGTCATAAAGGAGTGATAGATCCTAGAATGAATGCTGAACTGTTGAGGCTGGCTCGTGAGATGGAGTGTGTGTTCGTGGACACGTATTCTGTCTTTGCTGTTGATGGCGAGATGGATGATGAGTGCACTGATGACGGCCTTCACTTGAACGTCGCAGGAATGATGAAGTGGTGCAATTTCCTGGAACAGTACATGTGATGACAAATAAGCCCCCGAATCGCTTCAGGGGCATAATCTACTTCACGGCTACATTTCTCCGCGCTCAATAGCTACTATTCCCGTCCTGGCCAAGTCCAGAATACCAAACTCCTTCAGTAACTCCTCGAACGCTCCCGTCTTCTGGTCATCTCCCGTTACCGAAAGCGTTATACTATCCGGCGTTATGTCCACTACTGAGCCCCGGAATATGTTGCAGATTTGGATGATCTCGTTACGGGCAGCCTTGTCCTCTGCCTTCACTCGCACTAACATCAATTCACGACGTATGCGCATCACCGGGTCGTCGAGTATCTTCACGTAATGTATAGGCACAAGTTTACGCAGCTGACTGCATAATAACTGTACTCTAGCTTCGTCTGAATATATCTCTATCGTGAACCTCGTAACATTCTGGTCTACTGTCCAGCCGGCCGCAATAGTCTCTATGTTATAGCCCTTCCTCGAAAACAGGTGCGCTAACTGGGAGAGCACTCCTGCCTCGTTGTCCATAGCCGTAACTATGGTGTAACGCTTCATGTCCTTGTTGTCCTCTTTTGCCTGCATGGTAATCACCTCGCTAATACAGCATGAAGTTCGTGATGAAGCTGTTCCCGCCAACCATAGGCCTCACCATCTCGTCAATGTCTATCCTGCAGTCTATTACCCAGCCCTTGCCGTCAAAGCGCGAGTTCACTGCCTCAGTGAGTGTCTGCCGTAAAGATACCTCGTCCCTCACACAGCGTCCATGAATGCCGTATGCCTCCGCTAACTTCACGAAGTCAGGCCCTCGATCCAGCGTCGTCTGCGAGTAATGCTCGTGATAGATTAGGTGCTGCCACTGCCTCACCATCCCTAGAGTCTGATTGTTGAAGAGTAACGTGATTATCGGGAACTTATAGTAGGCCTCCGTCGCTAACTCGTTACAGTTCATCCTGAAGCTGCCGTCTCCTGTAACATGAAGTACTGTTTTCTCCGGGTTGCCTGCCTGAACGCCTATTGCTGCTCCCAAACCAAAGCCCATCGTCCCAAAGCCTCCTGATGTCGTCAGCTGTCTCGGGTAATCAAACCTGAAGTGCTGTATCGCCCACATCTGGTGCTGTCCTACGTCTGTAGTTACCATTGTGTCCTGAGGAAGTATCTCCGCCGCAGCTGAGAGTATCTGCATAGGTGTCAAGTTCCCGTTTTTAGGCTCGTCGTACTCCGTCTCACGCTTAAACGAGAACACATACTTCTTCCACTCGTCATTATGCCTGTCTCTCTTGAGCTTCGAGAGCAACACCTTCAACACTGCCTTAGCGTCGCCTATGATGTGCAAATCAGTCTTAATGTTCTTGTCTATCTCTGAAGGGTCAATGTCTATGTGCGCAATCTTGGCATTCTTCGCGAAGCCTGCAGGATTAAGAGTAACTCTGTCGGAGAACCTGCACCCCACAGCTACCAATAAATCACACGCATCACACGCCATATTCGACGCTTGAGAGCCGTGCATTCCTATCATGCCGGTCTTGAGGTCATCATAGCCTCCGAAAGCTCCTCCTCCCATAACCGTAATTGCTACGGGAATATCCAGCCTGTGAGCAAGTTCACGGAACTCTTCGGACGCGTTAGACCTCACGACTCCTCCTCCGCAGATGAGTAAGGGCTTCTGTGCTTTGTCGAGCATGTCGGCGAGTTCTTCAACAGCGTTAATGTCGATCTCTGGGTAGCTTATTGACGGGTGATGAGTTGCCTTGAGGCGAGCGATTCTTCTGTCAGGGTGAGCCTCGAACTCTTCAGGAGTCATGGGTGAATAATCACACTCACCTGAAGTAGCGTTCTTCTGAATATCTATGAGCACTGGGCCGGGTCTGCCTGAACGAGCGATCACGAAGGCTTCACGTACAGTGTCTGCGAGGTTAGTTACGTCGCTGACTATGTAGCCGCACTTGGTGATGGGGAGAGCTACTCCGTTGATGTCGACTTCCTGGAACGAGTCTCGGCCTATGAGGTCGGAATTGACGTTGCAGGTGATGAACACTACAGGTGAAGAGTCCATGTAAGCCGTAGCTATACCTGTTGTGAGATTAGTAGCTCCTGGTCCTGACGTAGCGAAACATACTCCGACTTTGCCTGTTGATCTAGCGTAACCATCTGCTGCATGAGAAGCTCCCTGTTCGTGGGAAGTGAGGATGTGGCGGATTTCTGGGTGATTGTAGAGAGCGTCATAGACATTAAGTATTGCGCCGCCGGGATAGCCGAATATTGTGTCAACGCCTTGTTCGAGGAGGCATTGCATGAGAATTTCTGAGCCATTAAGTTTTCTGGTATTACTATTCAAGAAAGGATTTCCCCCCGTAAAAAAGTTTTCGTAAGATTGTAGCACAAGCACAGAATAATTAATGTATACTCACTCCATCAACCCTAAAGGAGAATCACACATGAAACGTTTCGCACTACTAATCCTGCTGACTCTGACTCTGAGGCCGGCTTATGCTCTCCCGCATGTTCTGATGTATCACGACATTAAAGCTGTCCCGGTGAACGGCTTCGACGTCAGCACTCGAGACTTCTGCGCACACCTCGACTCGCTCCTCAGCAACGGCTATACCACTCTGACTCCTGAAGACCTCCTGACATCACAAGACCTCCCAGCCAAGTCCGTAATCATCACCTTCGACGACGGCTACAGAGGACTCTACCTTCATGCTGTCCCAGAACTCCGAAAACGCAACATGAAGGCTACTATCTTCATCATCTCTGACATGCTCGGCCGACTCGATACAGGCTACCCTCACATCACTTCCTCCGAACTCGCCGACATAGCCTCCGACTCCCTCTTCTCGTTCGGCTCACACTCTATGACTCATCCCGACTTAGCGACTCTCTCTCGGGACGATCGACTCCTCGAACTCACTCGCTCCAGAGAGACTCTCTCAGCAATTACCGGCAGAGAGATTCACGCCTTCGCCTACCCTTACGGCAACTACAACGCAGACATTGCCTCTGACGTTAAGGAATCAGGCTACGATTTAGCTTTCGCCGTCAACGAGAGAGACTCTGCAGACATCCCTGAACTCTTCCGTATTCCGCGCATCTACATGGGAACATCTATCACTCCCGAAAAGCTGCTCGCCTTCTTGAGCGCAGACATTACCCCTAATGACGCATTCAGTGAACGTTATGATGACTTGGCCGTGTCCTATGACGTTATCGTTGCCGGAGGAGGTATGGGAGGCTCTGGTGCAGCTCTTCAGGCCACTAGAATGGGTATGAGGGTGCTGGTCGTTGAGCCTAGCAACATGCTCGGAGGCCAGGCTACTGCTGCAGGAGTGAGCACTATGGACGACATGAGCAACATCGAGAGCGGCATATACCACGAGTTCATGAACAGAGTGAGGGATTACTACGCCAGACAGAGAAAATCTATCTCCACGTGTTACTGGAAGACTTACGGCAAAGCTTTCGAGCCTTCCGTAGGACATAACATACTCGCTGACATGATGACTAGTTCCGACATTCTCTATCACTCCGAGATCATGAGCGTAGATTCCGAGCGAGTAACCATCCGGACTCTTGAGGGCACTAAGACCATCGGCTACAAGATACTCATTGACGCAACTGAATACGGCGATATTATTCCTCTCGCAGGAGTCAGCTACAGAGCAGGAAATTCTGTGCTTCCCGGCACACTAAACGACACAATGATTCAGGACATAACGTGGACGGCAATAATCCGGAAATATCCCGGCGGAGTACCTTCACACCTCAAGCCCAAAACTCCCCTTCCCGGCTACGATAAAGCCCTCAAGAACTACAGGGGCTATGTCTCACGAAACGGCTTCGACTTCACAGGCAAATACCCCGTCAAGATGCCCGTGAACTTGGCCACACACAACGCATATCGTGCTGTCCCCGACTCGTATTCGCGAGGGAGCTACACCGGCGCAAAATCCGACTGGAAGCGCATCACCAAGACCGGCGTGAACTGGGGCAATGATTATCCAGGACAATACAGATGGGAGGACAGATGGGGACTCCCTGTGAGCTACATTGAGAGTCCGGACGTTAGGGAGTACGTCGAACGAGAGGCCTTGATAAAAACTCTGCACTTCATCTACTACCTTCAGAACGAGCTTCACGAGAACTGGTCTGTGGACGAGAACGAATACGGAGACCTTCCCGACGCAGCTAAAGACTTGCCAGAAGAGTGGATAGAGATAGCTAGACACATGCCCCCAATCCCTTACGTGAGAGAGTCTAGGCGCATACTCGGCGAATACACCCTGAACTCGAAGGCCATACGCGAGAACTCGACCAGCTACCATAACGGCAACCGCAATCACGAGTTCCCAGACGCAATAGCGATCGGAGGCTACAACCTAGACCTTCACGGCTCAGACGACGACGACGACATAGAGGAATCATTAGGCGAGTCCCAAGCGTCCATCTGGAGAGACTCACCTATAGGGCCGTTCCAGGTGCCTATGAGGGTGCTGATCCCTGCGAGCGTCGATAATTTCCTGGCTGCTGAGAAGAATCTATCTATGTCCCGTCTGTCTTCCGGAGCACTCAGGCTTCAGCCAATATGCATGATGACCGGCCAAGCTGCTGGAGCACTCGCCGCACTATCGATAACTCGCGGAGTCGCACCGAGAGAGATTCACGCACTTCACGTTCAGCGGGCATTACTCGATGCAGGAGTGAGATTGTCTCTGGCTAATTACGCCGATGTTCCAGCGAGACATGAATACTTCGGGAGCATACAGATAGCATCACTCTATAGACTGCTCGAGCCGAGAACGTATCCTAATGTGCAGGCCGGGCAATTGCATTCAGGCAAGAAGAAAGGCACTGTGAGGGGGAGGTTTGGCATTAACGAGAGGATAACTGACAGCGAATTATCAGGAATGTTGGCGAGGGCTGAAGAAGTCTGCGGAAGAAAGATAACTTTGCCTGAACACGGAAGGCTTACGCGAGGTCAGGCTGTGGACATGGTGATTAGTGCAATGTGTGAATCACTTCCCGACACAGAAACGGCTGAACATCGACTCGAGCAGCTCGTCTCCGGCATCGATTCCCAAGACTCGCAGGAGTGAGACTCTCGCCACACCTAAGAGTCCCGCAATAACGTCCTCATCAAGGGAGTCTCGGGCATCACGCACAGCCTGAAGACTCCCTCTCAGCTCCTCAAGCTGCATAGCCGACACGTTGAGTCCCTCACTGAGAGCCGCATCACTGCACGCAAGCTCATACATGGCATTCTTCACGTCATCGAGTCCCTGTCCAGTCTTGGCCGAGACATTCATTACTCTTAGCGGTATATCTTCATCACGTACTCTGCACTCTAAATCCGACTTGTTGAGGAGGACGAGAGCATTTCTATCGACGAGCTGACTCAAATACTCTCTGTCCTCACGCTCAAGCCCACTCGACGCGTCAATGACGTACAGGCACACATCGCCCTCACTGACAGCCTGCAACGCTAACTTCACGCCTTCAGCCTCGATAACGTCCCGAGTCTCCCGTAAGCCCGCAGTATCGACGAGTCTCACGGGTACGCCGTGAATCACTAGGCCTTCCTCGATGATGTCCCGAGTAGTGCCTGGAATGTCCGTAACTATTGCGCGATTCCTGCCGAGAAGGGCATTCATGAGTGATGATTTGCCTGCGTTTGGGCGGCCGGCAATGACGACTCGGAGTCCTTCCCGCAAGAGCATACCTGCAGAGCACTGACTCACGAGTTCCTGAAGCTCAGAGATTACTCGGCCAAGTCCTGCAGCAATATCATCACTGACTGTCTCGCCTTCAGGGAAATCGAGCTGAATCTCCATGCTGCTTTGGAGCGCGAGAATCTCATCGTGAATCTTGTGAGCGCGGTGTGATAGTTCACCGGTGAGAGTCCTAGCTGCTGCTCTGAGTGCCTCCTGACTCTTGGCCTGAATCACTCCTAACACGCCTTCTGCCTGCGAGAGATCGATTCTGCCGTTGATGAATGCACGACGTGTGAACTCTCCCGGCTCTGCGAGTCGAGCACCATTCTTGACGGCAAGCTCGAGACATGTCCGCGCGATGAGACTCCCTCCGTGAGTGTGAATCTCTACGATGTCTTCTCCGGTGTAGGAGTGTGGAGCGGAGAACTTCACGACGAGGACTCGATCTATGACTTTTCCGTCGTCATCAAGCAAACTCGTGAGGTACATTCTCCCGTGCTCTGGGAACTCCTTACGCTTGACGATCCTGCATGCAACATTAACGGCATCAAGGCCTGAAATCCTGATGATTGCTATTCCAGAATGCCCTAATGCCGTAGATATTGCTGCTATTGTGTCGGGACTAGCTAACTTGTGCACGTAACCAGTCTTCTGCGGCTGCTCTGGAGGAGACTTTGCCTGTTCCGACGGCCATATCGAGTCCCTCGAGGAGTTCACCTATTCTGCGGCCTGGTTTCATGTTGAGGAGGCTCATAACTTCTCTGCCGGTCATGTAGCGGGTAGAGCCTTCCGTCTGGAGCTTGACGTTGTCGAATCTGCGTAGTACCTGCATGAGACCCCAGCGGTTAGCCTCCAGAGTGTCGCTGACGTCATCAATGAAGCCTCCTGCATCGGCGATACACCATCCGAACTCTATAGCTATCTCCACTGCCTCGCGCGTGTAGTCCAGAACATCACGGCAAAACTCTTCCTCGTTGACGGGGTTGTAGAACTTCTTGTAGCTGTTGATTATGGCTATGACCTCATCGATCATCTGTGAGGGGACGTTCCAGCGGGTGAGATACTCATTCACCAAGTGGTCGGCGAGTCTGGTTCTGTCAGTGCCGTCGAGGGTGCGAGTGCCTATCATCCCGAAGAGCCCGGCCAAGACGAACGCATCATTCTGCATAATCTTTCTGGTATCCATTCTCTGTTCTATGACCTTAAGGACTTCCAGAATGTGAGTGTAAATGCTCTTCTTGGGATCTTTGCTGTCGTACACGGTCTTCAGTTCCTCAAGTTCTGGCAGGAAGTAGGGTATCAGCCGGTAGTCATTGCACAGCTCTATGAATCTGTAAGGCCGGCGGTGTAGACCCTTCATGATTTCTCTTCCCCATCGTTCTGCGGGAATGTCATTCATTCTGTCTGCGTAGACTTCAAGGAATGCACGAACATCACTCTCACTCTTCCAGAAAATATCCATCTCGAACTCTGCGGCAAACCTGAGCATTCGCACTATCCTCAATGGGTCAGCGTCTATGAGGTCTACGTTGTCTCCGGTGAGACGGATGACTCTGTTCCTGATGTCGAACCTTCCTCCGAACGGGTCTACTATTCCTCCGTCAGACCTGATAGCTATAGCCTCGATGCTGAGATCTCTGCAGGCTAAGTCGTCCTCGATTGTGTCTCCTCTGAGTCCGAAGGCCCGGAAAGTTACACCGAGAAGTTCACCTCTGAGAGCAGGATAAGGCCCGCGAGAATCTACTGTGCCTGTGCCGAGAATACGGGAGACCTGATACATGTCCTGAGTATCTATAGCGAGAGTGATAGTGTCTGGCTGGATGCCCATTTCGAGCATTCTGACAGTGTCGCCAACAAGCCAAGCCCTATAGCCTGTCTCTTCAATCTTTTGGAGTACATCAAGATAGTTGCGCAAAATAACTCCTCCTTATTGAGTCTATGTGTAATTAAATGGAAAATGTATTATGTAGATTTTAACACGCAGGCTTATATTCAGGAAATAACTTAGAGCTTGTAATGACTGAGAGGATTTGATGATACTTAGGAATGTGATTACTTTATGGAGGCGGCACCCAGATTCGAACTGGGGTTAAAGGATTTGCAGTCCTCTGCCTTACCGCTTGGCTATACCGCCTCGATAACGTGGATATTTTAATGATATATTTCAATTTCGTCAAGCCTCTGAATTTTTTTGTTATTGCTTTATAAACTCTAAAAATTTTTTCGCAGACTTTGAAAATACAGCCTCTTTTTTCCACGCTAAAATTAATTTCGCTTTCATTTCAGGTTTCAACGGTATAAATTTCAATCCGCTTTCTTTTTCAGTGTTAATAATTCCGTCAATCGTTATTAAAATTCCCAGTCCTTCACGAACCATCACTGAGGCATTATAAACAAGATTATGTGTTCCAATTATGTTAAGTTCTTTAACAGGACAGCCAAGCCATTCAGAAAATTCACCTTGAGTTTTTGCCTGATGTGAAAATAATAATTCACGACCTCTTAAATATTCAGGCACTATAAAATTTTTACTCGCAAGTTCATCATCACGCCGCACTATTACCCCCCATGTATCAAAATCATTAAGTGTCATACAGTTATATTTGTTCAAATTTACTTTCCCTACAAATAATCCGAAATCTATTAACCCCTTATCAAGTTTGTCCGTAATGTCTTCAGCATCGCCGCTTATCATTCTATATTTAATTCCTGAATATTTTTCACGGAGTTCTCGCAAAATTTTTCCGATGTGTTTTATTCCGGCCGTCTCTCCTGCTCCGATGTAAACCGTTCCGTTAATATCATGTCCTGAAAATTCAACCCTGATTTTTTCTTCAAGCTCTAAAATTTCCTCAGCTCGTTTCTTTAACAATAACCCTTCTTCAGTCAATCTTATTCCGTAACTCTCACGGATATATAATTTTTCTCCTAATTCCTCCTCAAGCTGCGCAATCTGTCTCGAAAGCGTCGGCTGTGTCATATGCAGTCTGTCTGCTGCTCTCGTAACGTTTCCTTCTTTTGCAATCTCAAGAAAATATTTCAGCGTTCTCAATTCCATTGTTAAAAACTCCTGATATAAATTTTTTGAATAACTCTTTTAATATTATAAGCATTAGACATTTTTTTACAAACCTGTAATAATTCACTCATCAAAAATTTTGGAGGTGCAAATTAAAATGTTAAAAATTTTTTCTGTTGCTTTAATAATTTTATGCTTTGCTTCAATGTCGTTCGCTCTTGAAAATGATTCGAGAGTTTTCAAAATTGATAACGAAATCAAAGTTGAAAAAGCTCATTTTCATAATCGTTTCGGAATTGATTTAACGGGCGATTTATATTTCCCGAAAGATTTTGACGCAAGCAAAAAATATTCCGCTATTGCCGTTGCAGGGTCTTTCGGTGCTGTTAAAGAACAAGTCTCAGGGCTTTATGCTCAGGAAATGGCAAAATTCGGTTATGTTGCTTTAGCTTTTGACCCTTCATTCACAGGTGAGAGCGGCGGAAATGTCCGTTATGCTGCTTCACCCGAAATTAACACGGAAGATTTTTCAGCGGCAGTTGATTTTCTTTCGGTTCAAAATTTCGTTGATCCTGAAAAAATCGGAATTATCGGTGTATGCGGTTGGGGCGGAATTGGTCTTAACGCTGTTGCTGCTGATACAAGAATTAAAGCTGCCGTAGCTTCAACAATGTACGATATGTCAAGAGTTTCGGCAAAAGGATATTTTGATGCTGATGACAGTGCCGAAAAACGTTACGAAACCAAAAAGGCAATTAACGCTCAACGTACCGCCGATTACAAAGCAGGAACTTACGCAAGATCAGGCGGAGTTGTTGACCCGTTACCTGAAGACGCTCCTCAGTTCGTGAAAGATTATCACGCTTATTACAAAACACCGAGAGGCTATCATGAACGCTCCGTCAATTCAACAGAATGCTGGACATTATCACCAATGATTGCTATGTTCAACATACCTATGCTAACGTTTGTTGAGGAAATCAGAACACCTGTTCTTCTCGTTCATGGTGAAAAAGCTCACTCAAGGTATATGAGCGAGGACGTTTTCAAGAGGCTCAAAGGAGATAATAAAGAATTGGTGATTGTTCCTGATGCTTCAACGTTGATTTATATGACAATATGGAGAAAATTCCGTTCGCTAAAATTAAAACGTTCTTTGATACATATCTGAAATAAAATTCGCCCCTTTAAGGGGTGTTTTTTGTTAAATGATTACAGGAATTATCGCCGAATTTAATCCGCTTCATAAAGGCCATGAACGCCTGATAAATTTTGCCCGCGAAAATTCAGACGGTGTTGTTGTTGTTCTGTCATCAAATTTCACTCAAAGAGGAAGCCCTGCAATAGTCGATAAATTTTTTCGTGCTTCAATGGCAATTAACGCCGGTGCGGATTTGGTGATAGAACTTCCGTTTTTATATTCGTGTAACTCTGCTAAGGATTTTTCAAGAGGAGCTGTTGAGATTTTAGCAAGAACAAATTTCGTTACTCATATCGCTTTCGGAATGGAGGACATAAATTTTGACGTTGAAACGTTAATTAATTTAATGCTCAATGAAAATCAGGATTACAAAAATTTTTTGCGTTATGAATTAAATTCAGGTGCTTCATTCGCTAAAGCAAATTCAATAGCTCTCGAAAAAATTTTGCCAAACTCTTCCGCTTTTATCACAAAACCTAATAACATGCTAGCTTTATCTTACATGCTCGAAATTAAACGCAATAACTATAATTTGAAGCCTTTGAAATTTAAGCGTGAAGGAGTTTTCAAGAGCAAATTAATTCGTGAGGAAAAAAATTTTGAGTTAATGCCGAAATTTTCACGTGAGATTTTTTTCATGGCCGAAAATCAGGGACGTTTAAGCGACGAAAATAAATTGTGGCCTCTCCTGCAAAATATTTTCATCAGAACCTATCCTGAAGAACTGAAAAAAATTTATAATATTGACGAAGGAATTGAGAATTTGTTTCTGAAGCATTGGAAAAATTCAAACAGCCTTGATGATTTTATAGGATGTTGCGTTTGTTCAAGATATACACGCTCGCATATAAGACGAAGATTAATTTATATTTTGTTAGGGCTTCAAAGAGATAATGTTCAAGCGGCCATGAATATTGAAATCCCTTACGCAAGAATTTTAGCTTTTAACAACAAAGGCCGTGAAATTTTGCGCAATAATTCCGATATTAAACTCGTAACAAGATTAAGCAAAGAAAAAAATTTTTTCTCCCAAACCGAATATAAAGCCTCTCAACTTTACGAACTCACATTAAAAAATCAAAATTTCAACAGAGAATTAAATACAGTGTTAAAATTCTCCTAAAAATTTTTATAGGAGACTTTATTTTTAATGAAACGAAAAATTTTTATTGTAATTTTTTTTGCGGCTGTTTTAGCTTGTGCTTGTTACGGTCTTTCGCCGAGATTTAAGCTCGAAGCCTCAAATAACAATGTATCAATTATCGTTGATTACCGTGAAATTTTAACCCTTGCTAAAAATTCAGGACTTCAAATTGATGATGCCATTAAAATTTTAATGGACAACGGCGCAACAGGTTTAATGGTCAGTGAATTAACAGGTGATAATATAGATCACGGTGTAGGTCAAGCTGAATTTAAGACAGTTAAAAACCCCGAACGTTCAACCGAAGGCACAATAATTTCAATTATGCCTGAAAGTCCTTACAAAGATATTTTGAACGAATGGTTAAGGATTCGCTTCGGCATTTCAAACGACAAAAAAGGCCCCGTGCTTTTAACAATGCCAACGAATATGCTGAAAAATTCCGGAATAATTCCCGATATTGAAGGGCTTGAACTCGCAAAAAAATCAGGGTTGAAAATTTTCTACCGCCCTGCTCCTTCTCCCGGTCATTTATCCGAAAAAGCTTCGATAATGCTCAGAAATGTTCACGAAAAATATAACGTAAGCGTCTTCACTCCGAGCGGTGAATATGTTTCAGGTTATCCAGATGTAAGCAAACTTGCAAACGCTGCTCACGATTTGAATATCCCTGTCGCAGCAGTTGAATTTTCACGTCAGGTTGGAGAAGCTCAATTAAATGCTCTTGCTTCACCGTTATTAATTCCGCTTCACAGCGTTACTAATGATGAAATGACTGCACGAAGAATTTCAAGAAGCGCATTGAGAGATAGACTTGTAAGAGCAGCAGTTGAACGTTCGGTCAGATTATTGTTATTGAGAACCGCGCCTCCTAACACTTCGGACTTTTTGTTCAAGGATTTTGCTGAAGAAGTTAAATTGTTAGGTGAGGAATTAAAATCTCACGGCTTCAATCTTGCATGGCCAGCTCCGGTTTTCAAAGATGCAAATCTTCACACGAATATTTTTACGGCTTGGGCATTATCGGCGGTGTTAATATTTTCACTGTGGTGTTATCTCGTTAGAATGGGAATGAATGACAATCTCAAAATCAATTCAATTTTTATTGCCGTTAACATAATTCTTGCTGTATTAATTTTCAAAGTATCATTTGTTTCGAGGCTTGCAGGAGCTTTTGCGGCACCGTTAATAGCTGTTGAAGGTTCATTAATTGCTATGGACAATAACAGAGGCAAAAATGTTTTGCGGGCATTTATATTTGTGGTGATAAGCGGGCTTGCTCTTGCGTCATTCTTCAGCGTTACAAGATACATGATGAGATTGAATACTTTTTCCGGAGTTAAATTAACACTCGTGTTGCCTCCGTTGTTAATTTTGCTTCATGACCTCAAAAAACGTATTCACCCTGAATCTTTAATTGCAATTCTTTCACGGCCTCCGTTATGGGGAGAGCTTGTTTTAGTCGGAGTGTTGTTAGCAGGATTAGGTTTAATAGTTTTCAGGAGCGATAACGTAGCTTTCATTCCGGGATTTGAGGCGAAAATGCGTGTTGCATTGGAGAAAATTTTAATTGCCCGTCCAAGAACAAAAGAAGTTTTCATAGGCTATCCTTCGATTTTGATATTAAGTTTCTTGGTCAGCAAAAAACTTTTCGCAAATTACCGTGAACTTTTCAGAATCGGAGTTGCGTTAGGTTTTTCGTCGGTGATTAACAGTTTCTGTCATTTCCATACTCCTTTAGCATTAATATTATTACGGGAATTTAACGGATTATGGACAGGATTAATAATGGGGTTAATAGCGGTCGGACTTGTGAAATTTGTTTTGCTTCCGTTAATAAAATTAATTCGGCCTGTAATATCATGAGAAAATACAAATTTGTGATATTAGGTTATTACGGCTTTGGGAATTTAGGAGACGAGCTTTTATTGAAAGCTTGCCTAAAAATTCTCGAAGCAAATAATATTCCTCATGAGAAAATTCTCGTGCTATCTAACAATCCTCAAGAGACCGAAAAAATTTTCAATGTTAAATCCGTAAATCGTTGGAAATATTTTGAGGTTATTAAGGCATTCAGACAGAGCGAAATTTTATTATTGGGAGGAGGAGGTTTATTTCAAGATTCTACGAGTGTTATGTCGTGCGTATGGTATTGGGGAATAATGAGGCTTGCGAGATTTTTAGGCGTTAAAATCATTGCGTTAGGTCAATCAATAGGGGAATTAAATTCCAAAGTTTCAAGAATTTTAACGGGAAATGCTTTGAAAGCCTGCGAAAAAGTTTTTGTCAGAGATGAACATTCATTTAATCTTGCGAAAAAACTCGGCTGTAAAAATTTAATTTTAAGCTGTGATTTAGTGTTGATATTGAAATCTGAAACAGAAAAATCAAAATCAAATTCAATGTTAATAAATTTGCGGCCATGTAAAGACATCGAAAAATTCGTGAAAATAATTTCGTCTCACGTAAAAAATTTTGACGGTGAAAAAATCGGCGTGGCATTATCAGGAGATGATGAGAAAATTTTAGAGACTTACAAGGAAAATTTATCGCTGGAAAAAATTATCCGTGTTAAAAATTTCAAAGAAGCTGAAAATTTATGGGCAAATGCTTCATGTTGTGTAGGAATGAGATTGCATTTCGGAGTTCTCTCAAGGATTTTTCAGACACCTGTAACTTTAATTCCTTATGATATAAAAGTGAAAGAGTTCGCTAAAATTTCCGGAATTCCCGTTATAAATGATGAATGGAAAGAACCTTCAATGCCCTTAAAAATTTCTGATATGATAAAATTTGATTTATTATGAACAAGCGCAGAATTGATGAAATCGGAATAAGATATGTCGAAAGCCTCAAACTCTACGAAGAATACGCAACACGAATCAGAAACCTGATTCAAGATTTAGTTGAGCTTGAGGGGGTTGAGTTTTACGCTATTGACGGCTGGGCTGAACCTCCTGCTGAACTTTTGCGAATTTTATCAGACCTTGAAGAAAAAGATTTAGCCGGTGTTGATTTAGTTACGGTGAGAGTGCTTTTAAGATTTCCTGAAGATGTTTTAAGAATAGAAGAGGTAGTTAAAGCGGAGTTTGAAATTGATTCATCACGTTCAGTACCTTCAAGCGGCCTTGAAGACCCTTACAGATTTGGTTATCCTGCTGTAGTTTACATTTTATCGCTGTCAAAATCACGTTCAAATTTACGGGAATGGGAAAAATATAAGGATTTGAGTTTTCGTCTTGAACTTAGGACGATGTTGCAGGAAGCATGGGCAACGATTTTCCCGAAAGTTAATCAGACTGTCGGAACATTATCGGAGAAAAAATTTACCCGTGAGCTTGTGTTATTGGCGGCGTTGCTTGAAAAAGCGGATCAAGGATTTTTGGATTTACGAAACGAAATTAAGGACGAGGCCGTTTTAATTCCGCCTGTAAAACAAATCGGTCAGCCTAAAAACGACGCTATTAATGCTGAAAAATTATTCACCGATGAAGAACTTTATAACGTATTCAAAGAAGATGAAACGTTATTGGGAAAATGGAATGCCGCAGCGATTGAAGCAGGTTTTCCTGAATTTACGCCTAATGCTGATTATCTGAGAGAAAGTTTTTCATATTTGTGCAATATATTCAGGGCTTCTGGAATTGATACGATTTCGGAAGTGAAAAAATTTTTGTCTGAAATTGAAACAGATGACAAAGGATTAAGACAGTTAAAAACAATTCACGATACTTTCAAAGATAATACAAAATGGAGAATGGATCCGTTTTCAGCGTTATTTTTGTTAGTGTTGAATTTCAAGTGGGAAAATCTCAAGGATAAAGACCTTGTGCAATTAAACATTAAAAAGGGTTCAGACCGTATAAGCGGAATTGATTAAAAGGAGAAATATAAAATGCGCAGTATTATTTTGTGGGTAATAGTTTCATATTTGATAGGCTCTTTACCGACGGGCTATCTTGTAACGAAATTGCTTCATAAAGATGAAAACGGAAAACATGATTGGTTAGATATTCGCACAATAGGTTCAGGAGCAATGGGGGCAACAAATGTAGGTCGTGCGATGGGAGCATTTTGGTCATGGTTTACGGCTATAGTAGACATGTTAAAGGGAGCATTTGCGTTATTATTGGCGGCACATATAGCACCTGTTGAAGCTCAACAAACTATAATGGCATTGTCAGCATTTGCTGTAGTACTTGGACATATATTTCCTGTATGGTTAAAGTTCAAGGGCGGTAAAGGAGTTGCGACATCATACGGAACATTATTTTTCATCTGGCCATATAATTCGTTCGCAGTAATTTTGTTATGCGGTGCAGTATGGTATGCAGTGAGATGGACAACGAGATATGTTTCAGTTGCTTCAATGTCTTCGTTAGCATGTTCGGCGGTATTTTTTGCGATGTTGGGAGCACCTTCAGTTTTTATATGGCTAGCGGCGGCGTTATCGTTGCTTGTAATATTCAGTCATCGTGAAAATATCGACAGGCTTATTCATGGTAAAGAAAACAAATGGAAAGGATAAAATAAAATAAATTAGGCTTCTGTGAAATTTTGCGGGAGCCTAATTTTAATTTTGTTAGTAATATAGTAAAAACACTTAAAAAGTAACAGACCCCTCTGTCAAATAAAAAAGAAACAAAAAAGAGCCTCCTATTTCAAGAGGCTCATTATGATTTTTGTATTATTATTCTTCTTCGACAGAAATAAATAGTTCTTGAGTTTCAAGTTCAGAGGTTCCTGTTTTAGCTCTCGCTTGAACTTTGAAATCACCGTTAATAATTTCCGGCGAAATTGTGAACGTTCCTAACTCCGATACAGTTATATCCTCAACGAATTTGTCATCAATGAAAATCTGAATGTCTGAAACTTCAGTAGATGTTCCATCACGATCGACCCATTCGCCAATTACAAACGTTACAGGCTCATTAGCTCGAACACCAACGAGATCCTCATCTTTATCGGTGCCCTGCCACAAAATATCATCGCTCAAAACATTCAACTCTGTGAGCTCATAACTGTCGCTGAAAATATCCGTCTCAACATCAGGCGTTACATCTTGAACATTTTCAAAGCCCGAATAATCTTTTGTTGTCAGATTTTCTGCTGTGTTTTCAGTTTGATCTGTTGCAGTGGACTTTGATTTTGATGTTGCATCTGCTTTCGTGATTGTTATAGTCACTTTCTGCGAAGCAGTAGCTCCGTTCTTATCAGTAACTTTCAATGTGAACGTATACTCATTAGCCTTTGTTGGAGTGCCTTTGAGCGTTACTTTAGTTCCTGTACTGTTGGTAGTAAGTTTAAGCCCTGTCGGCAATGTTCCGCTGCTCTTTGTCCATGTGTAAGGTGATGTGCCTTTACTTACAGTTAGACTTGATGAATATGACTTCTTTACAATTCCAGTAGAAGCTAAATTTCCGCTGATAGTGGGCTTTGTAATAGTAATGGTGAATTTCTTTGAAGCAGTTGCGCCATTCTTGTCCGTTGCTTTCAACGTGAACGTGTAAGCTTTAGCTGTTGTCGGAGTTCCTTTCAAGGTGAGTTTGCTCCCTGTACTACTTTGAACAAGTGTTAGCCCTGCCGGTAATGTTCCACTACTCTTTTTCCAAGTATAAGGAGAAGTGCCGCCGCTTATGGTTATAGCTGATGAATATGCCTTTTTGACAACGCCACTTGCTTTTATATCACCACTGATTACAGGCTTTGTAATTGTAACGGTGAATTTCTTTGAAGCAGTTGCGCCGTTATTGTCCGTTGCTTTCAACGTAAACGTGTAAGCTTTAGCTGTTGTCGGAGTTCCTTTAAGCGTTATTTCACTTCCCGTTGTATCAGAAATAAGCTCAAGACCTTTTGGTAATGTCCCGCTATAAGTCCAAGCATAAGGTGAAGTGCCTCCGCTGACAGTTATAGTTGATGAATAAGGTCTATTGACAACTCCTGTTTTAGTCAACGTTCCACTGATAACAGGTTTGGTAACAGTTATTGTAATTTCAATCTCATCAGTTGCACCACTGACATCTGTTACTCTAAGAGCAAACGTAAATGTTCCAATTTCTTCCAGAGTTCCTGACAATACAAGTTGAGCTTCTGAAGTCGGGGAAAATGTCAAACCTGTCGGCAATGTTCCGCTTATTTGTTCCCATTCGTATGAAGTTCCGCCCGCAACTTTCAAAGTACCTTCGTATGTCGTTCCTAATGTTCCAGTCGTCGGAAGCGTTCCTGAAATATTAATTTCAACAACAGTTAATGTGCATTCTTCTGAGACACTGATACCCGTATCGTTATTCGTAGCAGTCAACGTAAAATTATATGTTCCTGCCGTCGTAGGAGTACCATTCAGCGTAACTTCCTGACCTGTTTCGTCCGACTCTAAACTCAATCCGGGAATTTCCTGACTCATCGACCATGTATAAGACGCCTCTGTGTCTCCCAACAGTGTTGCTGTACCGATATATTCTTTGTTTACACCTACAACAGTCGGAAAATCTACTTCGAGCGATAACGTCGCTTCAGGAGTGTCAGCAAGTTCAAAACTTACGTCCATGTTTTGATTGTTGTGGCCGGTTTTGTACTGATAGTAAACATAATCAGGTTTTTCGTCGAATTTTGCAACACCTGTCGAAGCGTTATAATCTGTCGTTATCGTATCAGTTCCAACCATACCTGCAACACTTTCAGGAATAATATTGCTGATGTTGTCAGACAAAGAATCTTTAAGATTCACATAATACGAACCCGAATTTACAATGTATTTCAGATCTTTAGGATTTTGATCTGAGAACTTTAATGTTTCAAGTTTCGTATTGTTGCCGAGATCCAGTGCCGTTAAACGGTTTTGATGACAGGATAAATAAGTCAAAGCAGTGTTATTGCTAACATCAAGCTGTGTCAACTGATTATTAAAGCAAGCAAGAAGCTCTAAAGCTATATTGTTGCTAACATCAAGTTCCGTAATTTGATTATCGCCACACCATAAACGCTTCAAATTGTCATTATTGCTAACGTCAATTTGTGTCAAGTCGTTACTGCTGCAACCAAACTCAACTAATGCAGCGTTTTCACTGACATCAATTCCCGTTAAGTCATTAAATTCGCATAACAGACCAGTTAAAGCAACATTATTGCTGACATCGAGCTGTGTCAAATTATTGCTGCTGCAATCAAGATATTCTAATGCAGTGTTTTCATCAATAACAAGCTCCGTCAAATTGTTCTCGCGACACTTCAAAACAGTTAAAGCAACATTCTCACTTACATCGAGTTTTCCCAATGGATTAGAGCTGCAAACCAGAGTTGTTAAAGCAACGTTATTTTCAAGGTTAAGCTCTGTTAAATTGTTGTCGCTGCAATCAAGCGAAGTTAAATTAACATTCTGACTTATATCAAGCTCCGTGAGTTGATTTGAAGCGCAATACAGTTCAGTTAAAGCAACGTTATTATTGACATCAAGTTGTGTTAAGTTGTTGCTGCTACAGTTCAACGTAATCAAAGCAGTATTCTGACTTACATCAATTTCTGACAACTGGTTTCCGTAGCAATACAGTTTTTCAAGATTTGTGAAAAATTCAATGCCCTTCAGAGACGTAATACCTGAGTTACTGACATCTATTACTCGTATTTCTGCAAGTTTTTCCTCAGTAAGCCAGCCATCATCATCAACAAAATTGTTTACAAATTCACGGAAGCTAGCATCAGGGAAATTTTCACTATTGTTTTCAACTCCTGAACGTCCTGAAACATTTATAGTAAATTCCTGTTCAGCAGTTGCGCCGCTTGAATCTGTTACTCTAACAGTAAAGGTAAATTCTCCCGATTCTGTCGGAGTTCCTGATATTGTAACTGTATCTTCGTCCCAATTAATATCCAATCCCTCCGGCAATGTTCCGTCAACTATGTCCCAAGTGTACTCATTGCCGCCGTCAGCTCTTAATGTTCCTTCGTATTCCTCATTCACTGTTCCAGTAGCAGGAAGTGTTCCAGAAATACTAATTTCAGGCAATGAAATCGTTAAAGTAAATTCCTGTTCAGCAGTTGCGCCGCTCGCAGTATCCGTTAATCTGAGAGTGAATGCAAAAGTTCCTTCCTTTGTCGGAGTTCCTGATAATGTAACTTCATCATCTTCATCATCTTCCCAATCAAGTTCCAAACCATCAGGTAATTTTCCGTCAACTACGCTCCAACTATAACCCTCACTGCCGTTAGCTCTCAATTTTCCTTCGTAATATTCTCCAACCTTTCCTGTTGAAGGAAGTGTTCCCGAAATATTCAGCGAAGAACCTGAAGGGCTTGAAATTTCTACGGTAAATTCCTGTTCAGCAGTGAAGCCGGATTTTACATCTGTTACTCTGAGAGTGAAGGCAAAAGTTCCAACCTGTGTAGGAGTTCCTGACAATTCAATTTGAGCTCCTATATCATCGCCTTCTTCATAATAATCATCTTCCCAGTATTCATTCCAGCTAAGATACAGACCGGGCGGCAATGTTCCGCTAATTTGTTCCCATTTATATCCGTTACCACCAACCGCGCTTACAGTGCCCTTATAACTCTCTCTTACTTTTCCAGTAGCAGGAAATGTTCCTGAAATTGCAATGTCAGAGAATATATTCACCGTAATTGTTTTCGATACGCTAATGCCATTGCTGTCTGTAGCAGTCAACGTAATTTTATATGTTCCTGCTTTAGTTGGTGTTCCGCTCAAAATAGCTCCAGTTGAATTTTTCGTCAAAGTCAATCCGGGAATTTCAGGAGTCATTGTCCACGCACATGATGTACTTGCATTCCCTAAAGCTGTTAATGTCGCTGTACCGTTGTATGAATTGCCAATTTTTCCGTTCGGGAAATTTACGTCCATTAACAAAGCATTAACTTCGCCCGGCGTATCAGCAAGGAAAAATTTAACGTCCATTACTTCCCAATAATGATTCGGTACGTTATATTGTACGTTATATTCATAGTAAACATATTCAGGTTTTACATTGAATTTTGCGACACCTGACGAGCTATCATACTCTGTCTCAACCGTTTCAGTTTCGCTGATGCCTTTAACGCTTTCAGGGTTAACATTACTGACGTTTTCAGCGAGATATTCTTTAAGATTCACGTAGTAAAAACTCGAATCCTGAGTATATTTCACTCCGTCATATTGTTGTCCTCCACATTCGAAATCTAAGTCAGGAGGTATGTTCAACTGTATCAAACGGTTGTTATTACAGTATAGCCAGTATAGCTCTCCATTCTTACTAACATCAATTTGTGTCAAAAGGTTATCGCTGCAATACAGAAACTCTAAATGAGAACAATTACTAACATCAATCTGTGTCAACTGATTGTTTGAACAATTCAGTTCGTATAAACTGGTATTGTTGCTAACGTTAATCTTTGTCAACTGATTTTCGCTGCAATTCAGATTGTATAAAACAGAAAGCCTGCTAACATCAAGTTCAGTCAACTGATTTTTGGAACAATTCAGATTTCTAAGTTGAGTAAAAAGCTCAAGACCTTTCATAGAAGCAATGCCTAAATTTTCAACATTCAAATCACGAGTTGCTCTAAGATCAGAATGACGAATCCAACCATCATTCTTACCGTCAAACTCATCAACATCATAATGACTTGTTATGAACTCACGGAACGCATCATCAGGGAAAAATGCGCTTGCTTCAATTTGAACCTCACAATGAAATTCTGCGTCGCGATAAAAGCCCATATCATATTTATAATAGATATATTCAGGTCTTTCGTTGAATGTTGCAATACCTGTCGCGCTGTCATAAGTTGTTCTGATGTTGTAGCCGCCGCTCTTACCTTGAACGCTGCCTTCTTTGATTTTGCTGATGTGATCGGATATATGCTCTTTGAGATTAACGCTATATACCCCAGAATTAAGCGTGTATTTCAAAGCCTTAAAACCCGGGTCATCAAGGTAAAGGTCTGAATCGCTGCCAAGATCAAGACGCATTAACGGGTTGTCATCGCAGTCAATATATTCTAAAGCAATATTTTCGGTAAAATCAAGCTGCGTTAATTTGTTATCACTGCAATCCAGGTCATATAATGCAAGATTCTTGCTGACGTCAAGCTCAGTCAATTTGTTATCACTACAAGACAGAACCTTTAATGCAATATTCTTGCTGATGTCAAGTTGCGTTAACTGGTTAGAGTCACAATCTAGCCAATATAATGCAGTATTTTTGCTGACATCAAGTTGCGTCAATGTGTTATCACTGCAATTCAGTTTAGTTAAAGCAGTATTCTGACTAATGTCAAGAGCTGTCAAATAATTCTCATAACAATACAATTCCTGCAAGTTCGTGAAAAATTCAATGCCCTTCAAAGAACGAATCTCTTCGCCTGCAACATTAATGGCCGTAACTTGATCAAGAGTATAATAACTGACCCAACCGTCTTTGTCATAATCAAAATTATTGCTTACGAAATTACGGAAATGAGCGTCTGGAAAGTTTGTGCTGTTAATTTCAATGGCATCGTCATCACCGACGGAATTTGTTGTGATATTCGGCGTTGTTGAATTACCGTTGAAGAGAACTTTTACACCTGAAGTATTTTTTGCCCTTGTTTTAAGGACAGAAAGATCTTCAGAGGACTTGGCTTTTAGAGTTGCACCCCCCCCAAATATTGCCCCGTAAGATCCTGAGCACTAACAGGATCTAAGGAGAAAAAATAAACGAAACATACTAGCAAAGCTAGCAACAAAAACTGAAATTTTTTCAGCTTATACATAGAGATAGCCTCCTGTCAAAATAGAATTAGAAGAATAACGTAGTGAGGCTATTCTAAAATTATTTAATTTATTTGTCAAATAGTTAATCTCGATATCAATCTGTTGAAAATGTTTACCCCCTTCAAATAATCACCGTTAATATAGTTAAATATAATCTCTAATTTTAACACGAACACGTAATTAATTTGCCGAAATATTTCCTTTTATAGTAAAAGTAATTAACTCTTGCGGAAAAGCAATTTTAAATTTATTATTCGAATTATTTCCTTTATCCAAACAACTAATTTCTACAAAATGAGAGCATCTTATTTTATTTGCTAAGTCTTTGCCTTCTTCAAAGCTAACTTCTCTCTCAGAATTCAAATCAGTTTTATTCCCTATTAAAATTCTTAATTGGTCATCTTCTTTTAATGTATTATCTTCAACTTGTTTTGCCCATTCTATAATTCTCTCAAAAGAATTTTTTAAATTAATAGCATAAACAAAAATAATAACATCGGTTGATTTATAATAAGTGTTTGCTATTGAGTCAAATTTTTCTTGTCCAGCTGTATCCCATATTTGCATCCTAAGAACAAAAGAATTTATTTTAATCATTAAATTATGGTGTTCTAAACCAACAGTAGCTGGTTGATTTATATTAAATGTATTTGATATTAATCTATCAATTATACTAGTTTTTCCAACATTTGAATCACCTAAAAGAATTACTTTTATACTTTTATCATATTCTGATTTTGAATCTTTTATTTTTTCTATTTTTATTATCTCTTGAGTATTTGTTCTCGACTTCATTTTTTTTAATTTTTTCTTTACATTATTTTTATTGGATAAATATAATTTAAAAATATAATTTTACATGATATTAAATAATATTTTATATGGGGATTGGGGATTGGGGATTGGGGATTGGGGATTGGGGATTG
>CALBPU010000145.1 GCA_937899395.1 uncultured Fretibacterium sp. | reverse complement strand
GATATAAAATTCTTGTCGCAAATTCCGGTATGAATGCAATAACGATTCTAGCGAAAAATAAAGTAGATTTAATTTTGCTTGATTTTGAAATGCCGATTGTAAACGGGCCGAAAGTCCTTGAGATGATTCGTTCAGACCCTAACACAGCAAATATTCCTGTAATGTTTTTGACGGCTAAAGGAGATAAACGCAGCATAATGGAAGTCTTGAGATTCAAACCAGAAAAATATTTGTTGAAGACGATGTTACCGAAGGATATTCTTGACAGTATAGACGAGTTTTTCAAGACCAGACGTTAAAAATGAAATGAAAGAGATAAGCATAAAAGAGTTTCACAACTTGAAAATCGGCAGTGCTGAAAATAAAATTGCCGGTACAGGCTGTACAGTATTTATTTTCGGTGAAGAAGCTCCAGCAGGACTTAGTGTAAGGGGCGGAGGAGCTGCTTCACGTGAAACGGAACTATTAAAACCTTTAGCTGCTGCTGAAAAAATCAACGCAATTCTTTTATAAGGAGGCTGAATAACAGTTAAATATAAATTATAAAACTCAGTAAATTTATAGCTTTATTTTATAACTTTTAATGAAAGGTAGGTGTAAAGCCGTTATAGAAATTTTATAAATTAACTTGACATCAAACTGACGACTGACTATAATTTAACTGATATGGTGTTAAGCATTGACAACTGAATGTTGCCTGTTGGACGGAGAAATAAAAGCGAGAACCAAGCTAAAAGGTTTCGTCCGTAAAATGTTCAACCATCAAGAGCGAAATATAATCAGTCATAAGATTGATATACCGGTACGTTAGCCGGGAATTTAAGCCTCCGGAGCGTTACACCAAACGCAAGTAGCAGAACCATCGCAAAAGCGGACGCATTGAACGAGGAATGAAACAGAAGAGTTAATTTATAACTTTTTATAAGTTTTCTGTAACGGAAGCGCATTCGGTTTAGATTGTGCAGGAGGTGTCATGAAATATCTTGAGGAACGTAACATCGGCTTCGATGTCGGACTAACAAAAGTTCCTTTAGTATGTCAATCTTGCTTATTTGATTTAACCGTAGGAGACGCTTTCGCCAGACCTGATAAAGAAATGGGTTATGAGGTTTGCGTTAATGCTGAAAAATTTAATTATCAGGACGGAAATTTCGGAGCAGGAACAGGAGCAACCGTCGGAAAAATTTCAGGAATGGAACGTTGCATGAAATCAGGAATAGGTTCTTACGCTTTACAGATCGGAGAATTGAAAGTCGGAGCAGTTGTTGCTGTAAATTCACTCGGAGATATTTATAATTATGAGACGGGTGAAAAAGTTGCCGGATTAATTTCCGATGACAAAAAAACTTTTCTCTCAACTGATGAAGTACTCTATAAAAATTATTCCGCAAGAGAAAACAAATTCATTGAAAACGGTAATACGACATTGGCGGTTGTTTTGACGAATGCAGCCTTCAAAAAATCCAACCTTTGCAAAATTGCTGATATGGCTCATGACGGTTATGCCCGTTCAATAAAACCTGTACACACTACGGCTGATGGCGATAGTATTTATGCAGTATCGTTGGGAAATTTAATTGCTGATCAGGATATTGTAGGAACTTTAGTGGCTCAAGTTGTTTCGGAAGCGATTTTGAGAGCTGTTTACAGTGCCGAAAGTGATTACGGATATGTTTCTGCGAAAGATTTAGAGAAATAATCCCCCTGAAAAAGGGGGGTTTCATTATTTCGGAGCAGGAACTATAAACCCGTCATCACTGACAGCAAAAACAGGAAGGTTAATCATAATATCCTTACTGAAGCAAAGATTTACAGTTCTTTTGACAACGTTTGAAATTTCTCCGTCATCATTAAAAATTTTCGCTTCGACTTCAAATTTCGGTTCTACGACTTTCGCTAAATTCCTTTCACGCTGCATTAATTCAATCTCTTCCCCGCCGTTAATAGAGACATTAACTTGTTCAAAGGCTTTGAAGTTTTCAAAATTTTTGTTATCAAGGAAAATTTGATGTTCTCTTCCGATGTAGAAAAGCCATATTCCAAGAGCTATTAATGCTGCTAAAACTACTAATCGCTGAAACCACCTGAATAAAAATTTCAAGAAAGCTACAAACATCAATTATTCGCCTCCTTTATTGCCGCGCAAACTCCTTCGAGCTGCTTCACGTTCTCTGTTGCGTTTCCAAGCGTGCAACACAAGAGCCAGCGCAATTATTCCGTAAGAAACGAAAACTCTGAAATATTCGCCGATTTGAGCCTCACCGATTAAATTTTTCCCTGCCATAGGTGCCACTATGAACATTAAATGGAACAAAATTACTCCGACAAATACGTTCATTATATTGGCCTTTGAAACGCTTGCTCCTCCGATTAACAACGCAGCTATCGAGAACATTCCTGCTTGATCATGGCTGTTGTAAGTGTTAAGTGTTCCCATGTTTTGAAGGTAAATTATTTGACCATAACATGCTAAAACCGTTGATATTACGATAGCAATAATTCTTGTACGGTTTACAGGTATTCCTGCACTGTCTGAAACACTTTGACTTTGACCGATAGCACGCATATCCTGACCGAGTTTTGTTTTCCTGAACCATACTATAAAACCGCAGAACAAAGCTATAACTATGAAAGTTCCTAAAGGTAATCTTATCGAACCTTCCAAGCATGGAATTTGTAAAAGCAAAAATGATTTTGCTCCGTTAATATTTAAGAATTGGTTTGCTCCTTCAGTGCCGGTTATTATAGTTGGGACTAAATTATCAAGAACGCCGCGAATACCCATAAGGCTGACGGCATTACGAACTCCGTAGCCTCTCGATAATAACAAATTCGGATTTGTAATCGGTATCACCCAGCCCATTAAATACAAAACGACCATTTGATAAACGCCGTTAATGAAGAAACCCAAAATATATGACGTAACCATTTCACGGCCTTTAGCACGGTTCAAAACATGCCCGCAAAAAATTCCTAAAACTATTGCGATAGGTGTTCCGATTAAACATGCTAAAACCATTCCAGGAATACCGACTACACCCCAATCGCAAATTAAAAGCAATCCTATTTGACCGGCCATTGCTCCCAAAACCATTCCGAAATTTAATCCCATTCCAGCCATAATCGGAATTAATAACGAGAGAATTAAAAATGAATTTCTACCGATTCGGGTTAATAACTCCTGAATTAAGTAGCTTGCTGAAAATCCTGAAAGAGGAATTGCAAAAGCTGAAATCAAAATGAAAATTGCAGGTACAGCGTTATTTGCGATAATGTCGAAAAGTTTACGAATCATTTTACGCACGCACCTTTCTTGTTAAAGCATAAAGAATCATTCCGTTACTTACGATAAGTCTTATAACTTCTGACATGTCCGTTTGAAATACACTGTTGAAGACTGAAGGTGTCATTGTCAAAATTCCCTGAAACAAAAATGTTCCCACTATTACGTTGAGAATACCCGCTTTATTGACGCTTGCGCCTCCCAACAAAATTGAAGCAACAGCAGGAAGTGCCATATAAAACGGCCCCATATAAAGCTGAATAAATCCGAAACTCTGCTCATAAACTATAATTCCTACAGCTCCTAAAATTGTTGACATAACTACCGAAATAGTGCGCATTTTGTCAACATTAACTCCTGAAGCACGGGCAAATTCGGGATTAGAACCTACTGCTGTCATTGCCGTTCCTGTTTTAGTCCTCATGAAAATCCACACTATTAAAGCCATTACAGCAAAGAATATCAGCATTCCTGTAGGAATAGTTAAGTGTTCGTTGATTTTAAGTGAAAGAGCATCGTTTAATATTCTTAACCAATAACCTTCAACACTTATTGTAGTTCTTAAACCACGCCCTGCATATCCCCAAACCATTGTAGGGTGCTTATAAGGCAATAATAACCATGCTATGCACATAAACGAAACTGATGAAAAACCTACGTATGTTGCAATCATCATTTCATCGCCCTTAACACGATTCAATAATTTTCCGTAAAACCAACCTAAAATTGCAGCTATAGGAATAGCAATGATTAATGCCGAAGCAAATCCTAAAGGTTCTCTGTAAGTTGTAATAAATTCCTGAGTGAGCCACGAAATTTTATATTGTGTTCCTAAACCAGCAAGACGAGCTAAAATTTCAGTGTTAAGTTCGATTGATAACGTTGCTCCCAAAAGTCCAGCAATAATTCCTAAAGGCAATCCGAAATTCAAGCCGCAACCTGCCTGCACCATCGGAATCATCGCTAAAACCATTACACCGTTCATTCCAAATCTCACAAGAGTATTGTTAAATGAAGTGTAAATATTAACTCCAACAAACGGAGCTGTTACAAACAACGCTAGCAAAAACAACGCAATAATAATTCTTGGCCAACCTGCGTTTTTGATAAATTTTGAAATCATGCTGTACGTTCACCTTCTTCATTATTAATATGTTTTTGTCCCATCATTAACATTCCAAATTCTTCAGCAGGACTTGAGGCAGGAAGCACTCCAGCTATTTTTCCCTCATCTACAATAGCTACTCTGTTGCAGACACTTCTTAATTCTTCAAGTTCTGAACTCGTAATTATAATTGTAGTGCCGTTTTCTTTGTTATATTGTTTGAGAGTGTCAAGGACTAAAGTTTTTGCGCCGATATCAATGCCTCGAGTAGGTTCGCAGATTAAGAGAATATTAGGTTGAAGAACGAATGCTTTTGCCAAACATACTTTCTGCTGATTTCCTCCTGATAATTCACCTGCTTTTTGTTTTGAACTTGTGCATTTTATGCTTAAAGCGTCAATGAATTTTTTAGCTTCTTTAGCCATTGCATGTTCATTTCTCATCTGGAAAATATAAGGTATTCCCAACAAAAACCTTCCTTGAGTTTGCATTGCAGTAAATGTTATGTTCCAGTCTAAAGGCTCATCAAGCAGTAAACCGACTCCCCTTCTGTCCTCTGAAACAAATGCCATTTTACGATTTAACGCAACTCTGGGACGGTTAAGCGTCAATCTTTTGCCGAACAATCTCACTTTACCGCCTGCAGGATATAACCCCATAATGCCGTTAGGTATTCCTAATTTTCCGTGCCCTGCAAGTCCTCCGATTCCGAAAATTTCGCCCTTCATAACTTCAAACGTTGCGTCCCTGACTGTTTCACCCGGCATATCTACCCATAAATGTTCAACTTTTAACGCAGGTTTGATTTTCTTTTTCTTCTTGTTGGCTTTAGGATCAAGATTCAATGTCTCGTTCAAATCTTCCGTTACGACAGGCTCTTCTGAAGATGTATCAACAGGCTCTTCGTCATTTTTGCGAGAATTTTCACGTCCTACCATTAATGAAGCTATCTGACGGATTGAAAGTTCTTCAGTTTTTGCGTCCGTGATTAATTTTCCGTCCCTCAAAACCAAAACTCTGTTGCAAAGTTCTTTGATTTCGCTGAGCCTGTGTGATATAAATACAATCGCAATTCCCGAACGAGCAAGTTTTTTCAAGGCTGTCAATAAAATTTCGGCTTCAGTTTCCGTTAATACCGCTGTAGGTTCATCAAGAAATAATAACCTCGTGTTCTTTCGGTCAATTTCCCTTGCAATTTCAATAAACTGTTTATAACCTACGGGCATTTCACTGACTATCATATCAGGGCTGATATTAACTCCGAGAGTATTTATAGCAGTAGACGCTCTCCTCTGCATTGCTTCACGGTCTAACGTCGAAACCCTTTCACTGAAAACATAACTCATTAATGAACCGTTAAGGACTTCACGATTTAAGAGAATATTTTCGGTAGCTGTGAAGCCCGGAACAAGTGAAAATTCCTGATGAACCATTCCGATTCCTGCGGCTAATGCTTGATTCGGAGATGTGAAATGAACGCTTTTACCGTCGATGAAAATTCCGCCCTCATAACCTCCCGTCGAATTTATAACGGGCATTCCGAATAAAATATTTAACAACGTAGATTTTCCCGCACCGTTTTCACCGACAAGACCGATGATCTCACCCGAATTAACTTCAAATGAAATATCGGATAATACACGGTTCCCGTAATATTCTTTGCCTATATGGTCAAGACGGAGCAAAGGTTCGTTATTGTTAGTCAATAAAATCACCTCTTAAACAAAAAAAGAGGAATGCTTCACGCACTCCCCGTAAATTTTTAATCTCGAAAATTAATTTGCAGCAGGGGTCATGCGAATCTGGAAATATTTTTCAGGTATCTCGACATCTGCAAGTCCCAAATAATCGCCGCCCAAAACGTATGTATCCTGACGAAGAAGAACGAAATGAGGATTTTTAACGCCTGTTGCAGCATCAACAAAGTAACTTGCTCCCCAATGTGCGCCCGGGCAAAATTCGTCATAGGCCTCACGAAGTTCTCTGACTGCTTGAGCTGAACCGACTTTTCCAGTGTATTTGCCTTCAACAACACGTTTGCCGTATTCAGCAAGTGCAGCCGTTGTCGTATAGCCCCATGAATAAGCCCATGTTCCCATTCTTCCGCCGCCGCCGGCCTTAACAACCGCTTCTTCAACCTTCTTCAAAATCGCAGGCCAATCTCCCTGTTCATTCGACAAATCAATTCCCAATGCTCCGGGATAACCCATTAAAGGTGAGGGCAAATCAGCTTCGACAAAATAGCCTCCGAGAGCAGCAACCTGACGTAATAAAGGCTCCGTGTGTCCGTCATTGGTGCAGAAAAACGCAGCGTCTTTACCGTATTTTTCAATCCATGCGGGCATGTTTTCAAGGATATACTGTTGAGCACCGGCCATTCCTACATCGCTTGTTGGATCTGGAGCAGTCTCGAACACGAATTTAATCCCTAAATCTTTGCAAGCCTCTTCCATGATAGCCCTTCTAAGTCCGAGAGTCTCGTAGCTCATGTGGCGAGGGAATGAAATATGAACAAAAGTTTTTGCGCCCATTTTCTTCGCACCTAGAGGAATTGTGTAACCTCTTCCAACGTGGTCAGTATGTGCTGCAATGTCCGCACCTTCTGAAATTACGTTGGGATCTTCATGAGGTTCTCCAGCAAGTAAAAGAATGTCGCTGCGTTTTTCACGAATCCTTCTGAAGGCTTCTGCTGTTCCCGGTACTGCCTGATTAACAACGATGACTTTCATTTTAGGGTCATCTGCAAGACCAAGAATTTGGCTTATAGTTGTTTCCTGTTCGGAAGGGAAATTATCGGGGTAGGTTATGTGAGTAATCATTCCGCCGTTAGCTGAATCTCCGTACATTTTAATCATGAGTTCAGCTCCCCTTAAATCGTCCTCGCTTTGTGAAACTGTACCTGTAACGATTCCAATATGGAAAGCAGCTTCATCAGCAGCAACTGCACCGGTAACGAATGCACATATAAGAGCAAACGCTAAGAAAAATTTGAGTTTCAAAATAAAAATCCTCCTTAAAATAAATTTGAGAATGAAATTATTATAACAGATGAAAAATATTTACAAGCCGCAAAAATTAATATAAAATTTCATCGCTTTAAGATATTAAATTAAAGTAAAATTTTTTGAATAGGAGAGATATTTTCCATGAAAAAATTTTTGTTAATGTTGGTTTTGGTTTTAGTAACATTTTTGTTCGGTTCGTTTGCATTTGCCGAAAGCGACTTTGAGTACGTAAAAGGTAAAGGCGTTTTGGTTGTAGGCATAACGGATTTCGCACCGATGGATTACAAGAATGAAAAAGGTGAATGGATCGGATTTGACGCTGACCTTGCAAAAGCATTCGCTGAAAGTCTCGGAGTCAAAATTGAGTTTCAGGAAATTGAATGGGATAACAAAATTCTCGAACTCAACGGAAAAAATATTGATTGCGTTTGGAACGGAATGACATTAACCGCAGAAGTTTTAGCCTCAATGGAATGTTCAAAACCCTATTGCAACAACGCACAAGTCGTAGTTGTCCCTGCAAAGGAAGCCGAAAAATATAAAACTCTTGAGAGCCTTAAGGATTTAACGTTCGCAGTTGAGAACGGAAGCGCAGGAGATCAACAGGCTGAAGCTCACAAATTCAAAAAAACTCAGGTTCACGATCAGGCATCTGCATTAATGGAAGTTGCTTCAGGAAGTTCGGGAGGAGCAATTATAGATTCGTTAATGGCTGCTGCAATGGTTGGAGAAGGAACGGGCTACGAAAATTTAACTTACACCGTTGCTCTTAATTCTGAAGAATACGGCGTTGGATTCAGAAAAGGTTCAGACATGGCCGAAGCCTTGAATAAATTCTTTGAAAAAGGATATGCTGACGGAAGCATTCAGAAACTCGCCGAAACTTACAAAATTCAGGCAGCATTGATTAAGTAAGTAAATGGAATTATTTTTGCAACAGTTGCCGGTAGTCATAGGAGCCTTGAATACCGGCTTCATTCAAACATTAAAACTCTTCACAGTAACATTATTAGGAGCGTTTCCTCTGGGGCTTTTAATAGCGTTCGGCTCAATCTCAAAAATCAAAATAATAAGTATAACGACGAAATTTTTAATATGGGTGATACGCGGAACCCCGTTAATGATTCAGTTATTAATCTTCTATTATTTTCCCGGATTAGTATTTCAAAATCCTATATGGGGCGGAGGAGAACAAGGAAGATTTTTAGCTGCGTCGTTAGCATTCGTAGTGAATTATTCGTGCTATTTCTCTGAAATTTACAGAGGCGGGATTCAAAGTGTCCCTGTAGGGCAACAGGAGGCCGGATTAGTCTTAGGAATGACGAAACGTCAAATATTTTTCCATGTAACACTCCTTCAAATGATAAAAAGAATTGTTCCTCCTATTTCAAACGAAATAATAACTCTTGTAAAGGACACCGCATTAGCCAGAATAATAGCGTTACAGGAAATTATATGGGCAGGACAGGCATTTATGAAGGGTTCTTACGGTATTTCGGGAGCAATATGGCCGTTATTTTTCACAGCGTTTTATTATTTGATTTTCAACGGAATAGTAACGGTGATGTTAGCAGCATTTGAGAAAAAATTGGAATATTTCAGGTAAAGAGACATGGCAATTCTTGACGTAAAAAACATTCGGAAAAAATTCGGCAATACAGAAGTCTTAAAAGGGATAAATTTTTCGCTTGAAGAGGGCAACGTGCTTTCGATTATAGGTTCATCAGGAAGCGGAAAAACGACGTTATTAAGGTGCTTAAATTTCCTCGAGACACCTGACGAAGGACAGATCATCGTAAAAGGCGAGACGTTATTTGATGCTTCAGAGCCTCCGAACAAAAAATCTCAGCGTGAAAAATTAATCCGTCAAAAACGTTTGCATTTCGGTTTAGTGTTTCAGTCGTTTAATTTATTTCCTCAATATACTGCGCTTGAGAACGTGATGTTAGCTCCTAAACTTACGGCAAAAGAGAAAAACACATACGAAGCTGAAAAAGCTAATATCGAGAACAGAGCTAAGGAACTTTTTTCACAAATCGGGCTTTCGGATCGCATGAATAACTATCCTCATCAATTATCAGGAGGACAGCAGCAGAGAGTTGCAATAGCAAGGGCATTAATTTTGCAGCCTGATATTTTATGTTTCGACGAACCTACAAGCGCATTAGATCCTGAATTAACTGGAGAAGTGTTAAAGGTCATCAAAAAATTGTCAGAGCGAAATATGACAATGATAATAGTTACTCATGAGATGGAATTTGCAAGAGATGTTTCAAGCCGAGTAATCTTTATGGATAACGGCGAAGTATGTGAACAGGGAGATCCTCGCGAATTATTTTCAAATCCTAAACACGAACGAACGAAACAATTTTTGTCCCGATATTTTGTTCAGTCATCAAATTAATGAATGACATAAAAACAGGCTCGCTGATTTTTCAATGAGTCTGTTTTTTTCATATACATTAAGTATTTTCTACGTGCCGAAAAGCTGTTTTTCCTATAAAATAATCACAAAATTTCACAATTATTTCGGGGTATTCAAATGCAACTGTGTGTTGTGTTTATAGTATGTGTATATTGCGGAATTTTTGAGCATAAGGAGGCGAATTGTATATATTGGCTCATGACACGTTAGGATAAATTTCCGAAAGATGTGTAAAAAAATACGATGTTGATGCAAATGCCATTTAACCGCAAAAATGACAGATGCATAACTTAATAAATTTTTAAGGAGGCTTTTTTAGTATGAAATTCAAAATGAAGAAGGTTATTGCCCTTATGGTAGCGGCAATTATGGTTCTGAGCGTTGCAACGCTAGCATTGGCTGCAAGAGTAGACCCTGCGAAACAGAAGGCTGCAGCAGCAGGCACAAGCAACAAGAAGCGCGTGGATATTTATGGCGGAGCCCCTGTTAAAATTGCTTATATCGCTCACGATATTGGCACTCCTAATAATCAAGGTTGGAAAGAGGGAATCGAACGCGAATGTGCTTCTTGGCCAAACATCAAAGTCGATTCATACGGTGCGGAAGAATCTGCCGAGAAACAAGTTCAAATTATGACAGACTGTATCAATCAGGGTTATAACGCAATCATTCTTCAGTGCTCTGACGGAACAGCTCTTGCTCCTTCTGTAAGACAAGCTGAAGAGGCCGGCATTCCTGTTATCACCGTAAACCTTGATTGTGCCAGCGACACCGTACACAGCGCGCTCGTTATGGCTGTTGATTACGACGCAGGACGTATGGCCGCTGATAAAATGGCGGAACAGCTTGGCGAAACCGGCGACATTGCTATTATTCAGGGCGTTCCCGGTTTAGCTCGTACCGACAATCTTGAACAAGGCTTCCGTGATACAATCGCTAAATATCCTAAAATCAAGATCGTTGCAGCTCAGACAGCTTCATTCCAGAAAGACACCGCTATGACTGTTATGAATTCTTTCCTCCAGTCCTATCCTGATTTGAAAGGCGTTTTTGCAATTAATGACGCTATGGCTGAAGGAGCTGCATTAGCCGCTGAATCAGCGAACAAGAAAGGCCAGATTTGTATCTGGGGTGCTGACGGCGAAAAAGATGCTTTGGCAATGATTGAGAACGGCTCTATGGCCGGAACAATCTATACCAACAGTTGGGACGAAGGTTCCACTGCTGCAAAGATAGCACTTTTGATGATCGGTTCAGAGTACAGCTACACGGTTTTAACGGCTACTCCTAAAGTAATCATGGAGCCTATCGTCGTAACTACTGAAACTGTCGGCTCAATAGCTGCTGAAGACCGTTGGTAAAGTAGAGTAAAGGGTTGCATAGTGAGTTTTTATGAGCTTGTTACGGCAGCCCTGTTTTTAATCTTTTCATTATTACGATCCGATATGCGGTGTGCTTGTGCATACGCTAGAGAGGAGGAAACCTAAATTGAAAAATCTTAGTCAGACATCTATGCGTCGGCTTATCTCTGTAGGTATGTTGGCGTTTTTGGTCTGTCTTTTTACTATATTAGCCGGCTATGGTAAGGGCAATTTTTTTAGCTCGGCCAATCTTATCGAAATCATTCGCGACGCTTCAATCCCTGCTATAATCGGCGTTGGTGTAACGTTTATCATCATCACATCAGGCATTGACCTTTCTACAGGGAGCATGATGGCTTTGGTGGGCATGGTTATGGCGAACGTCTATGAATATACGGAATGGCCTTTTAAGGTAATGATTCTGTTAGGTCTGCTTACAGGATTGCTTTGTGGTCTTGTCAACGGAATCATCGTAGCAAAATTGAATGTACCTGAATTTATCGGTACTCTTGCGACCATGAGTATTTATAGGGCAATGACCTACATAATCGCTATACGTAACGAGAACGGCGTTATAAAGAGCCAAGCTATGAATCATTCTCAGTACGTTTGGTTAGGTACAGGTGTAGGAAAATTCTATTATGTCATAATGGCTATGATAGCATTCGTGGTTATAGGTCAGATTGTGCTGCGTTATACGCGCTACGGTACTAATTTATATTCGGTTGGTGCGAATCGTAAAGCGGCTACGCTGTCAGGTATTAACGTTGCTAAGACTCGAATGATTGCATATATGATTACAGGTGTTGCTGTGGCAGTTGGTGCAGTCTTTACTACAGCAAGGCTTCAGAGTGCTACTACGGCTATAGGCACTGACTTTGAATTTAACCCTATTGCAGCGGCTGTTGTCGGAGGCGTGGCACTTTCGGGAGGCTCAGGCGATGTAATAGGAACATTAATAGGAGCTTTGTTCATGGCGACATTGGAAAACGGAGTTCGCAAACTTGATATGAATACTTCGTTCCAGTATATCATCAAGGGAATTATCATTATTGCCGTTGTAATCTTTGACGCTACTTATAAATCACGTATGGAGCGCAAAGCTAGAGAGCAGGGAGCAAAGGAGGGTCTGGAATAATGGCTGGAAATACAATTCTTGAAGCCACACATATTTATAAGAGCTTTTCAGGCGTTCCTGTACTTCAAGATGTTCATTTTGAGGTGAAGGCTGGTGAAGTACATGCTCTAATGGGCGAAAACGGTGCAGGAAAATCCACTCTTATCAAAATAGTAACAGGTGTTTACTCGAAGGACGACGGGCAAATTTATTGGGAAGGAAAGCCCGTAGAGATTAATAATTATCAGGACTGTCAGAAATTGGGAGTAGCTTGTATATATCAGGAGCTGTCAGTTATACCTCCTCTTACGGTTGCTCAAAACGTTTTCTTAGGTCGTGAACCTCGTAACGGCCCGTTCATTAACTACAACAAGATGAACCAAATGACACAGGAGCTTATCGACAAATACCAATTCCCTCTTAAACCTACTACTATTGTAGACAATCTTGGTATAGGTCAAAGGCAACTGATAGAGATATTAAAGGGGTTATCTCAAAATTCAAAGTTGCTGATTATGGACGAACCAACGGCCTCACTATCAGGTAAAGAAGCGGAAATGCTCTTCCATATTATCCGAACATTACGTGAACAGGGCGTTTCAATCATTTACATCTCACATCGCTTGGAAGAAGTTTATATGCTTTCCGACAGACTTACTATATTACGAGACGGCAAGAATGCTGCTGTGCTTGAGAAAGAAGAAATCATACCGGCAAAAGTCATTGAAACTATGATAGGTAAAGTTGTCGATGAATCCGCAGGCTCCAGAAAGATGTTACACTCGGACGACAGCAAACCGATTCGTCTTGATGTTAAGAATCTCACTGATAAGAGTGACCGTTTCCGCAATATTAGTTTCCAAGTTCATAGCGGAGAGATATTAGGTTTGGGCGGATTAATAGGTGCGGGGCGTACCGAAGTCGTTCGTGCAATCTACGGTGTTGACAAAGCTGCTTCTGGAGAGGTTTACTTGGGCGGCAAAAAGCTCAATCCTTCACCGAAATCAAGCATTAAAGAAGGTATAGGCTTCGTTCCTGAGGATAGACGTAATCAGGGCTTTATTCCATTATTATCCACTACTTACAACGTTGCACTGACGAACTACGACATCGTGAAAATTAACGGTGTTGCTATCTCCGACAGTGATGAATTAGCAATGAGCAAGCGCGCTATTGAAGCCATTGATATTCGCCCGTCTAATCCTGATAAACAGGTCGGCGTAATGTCGGGTGGTAATCAACAGAAGGTTGTTCTCGGCAAGTGGCTTATGAGGAATTTGAAGCTGTTGATTGTCGATGAACCTACCGCAGGAATAGATGTTGGTGCTAAGGACGAGATTTACTCGATTTTAGAGAAGTTGGCAAGCGAGGGCGTGGCTATAATCGTCGTAACGTCGGATTTGCAGGAATTGTTGCGAGTTTCTCACAGAATATTGGTAATGAGAAAGGGCAACATTGTAAAGGAATTCAAAAATGTTGAGGTCACCCAATCCATGGTGCTCGCTGCCGGTCAGGGTGTTCAGGAGGCGAGTTGAAGATGAATAAAATTAACTGGAGCAAGTACTCTAAGCCCATTATTTTAGTGTGCTTTATTCTGATTTTGTCGATTCTCAGGCCAAAGGCGTTTCTATCGTTAAATAACTTCAGCAATGTGTTGTGGTCCGTGTCGGTCATCGGGATCATGGTCAGCGGCACGATATTCGTGTTCCTGATGGGCGGTATCGACCTTTCCATTGCGACACTGTGTGCTTTAACGGCCGTAGTAGTGGTGGAGGTAACTCACAGCATGGGTGATACACCGAACGCTGTAGCTGTAGGTGTGCTTGCGGCACTATGTACAGGTATCGTTGCAGGTCTGCTTCACGGTTTAATCATAACGACGTTCCATATCCCTGCGTTCCTTGTAACCTTTGCAACTCAAAGCATTTTTCTCGGTCTTGCAATGGTTTTAACGAACAACAAGATTATCAGTTGCACCGTTCCTGCGTTTACTGCTATTGGTGCCAAGAAAATTCTGGGATTTCCAATGCCGGTTTACTTCATGCTGATCATAGCAATTATTAGCTGGTTCCTGTTACGCAAGACTGTGTTCGGCCGTTATGTATATGCGGTAGGAGGCAACCCTGTAGCATCTGAAATTTCAGGAATTAACGTGAAAAGAATGACCATAATATGTTACATTCTGTCAGGTCTTACTACTGCGCTAGGCGGTATAGTTTTGGCTTCTATGACGCAGCAGGCTTCTTCTTCTCTTGGTGCAGGCTATACCAACGATGTTATAACGGCAGGCGTTATTGGCGGAGTTTCATTGCTTGGCGGTGAAGGAACTGTTCCCGGTGCTATATTCGGTGCAGTTTTAATGGGGCTTCTTAATAACGGTCTTAACCTTATGTCAGTACCGTCTACTCATGCCGGCCTCGTTAAGGGTTTAGTCATAATCATAGCTGTTGCTTTTGATGCTATGCAGCATGCGGATCAATCGAGGAAGAAAGTTAAGAAGGTCAAGACAGCAAAGAATGGAGAGTAAAAAAATGAAGAAAATTGACGCACATTTACATCTTGCGAAGGTGCTTGCTGGATATTGTAGACGCGGAGAACTTCGTGCTGTAGGAGGCGGAAAAGCTCAATGGGGAAACGGAGAGGTTTTTCAGCTATTGCCGACTACAGGGGAGTATGGAGAAGAGAGTTTCACAGCTGAGCAGGCATTAGCCATTATGGATCGTAACGATGTTGAGCGTGCAGTGTTGATGAACGGCAGTATGTACGGTCTTCAGAACATTTATCACGAGGAGCTTTTGGAGAAATACCCTGATCGTTTTTGTCCGTCATGTGAAGTTGACCCGTTCATGACTAATCATATCGAGGCACTAACACGTTTCTTCGAGGAAAAGCATTTTCATTTGGCAAAATTTGAGGTCAGCTCCGGTGGCGGCCTAATGGGTTGTCATGATCCCTTTGATCTCTCAGGAGACCGAATGATGGAGATTTACAAACTTGTTGAGAAGAACAAAGGCGTTGTTGCATTGGACGTTGGAGACATTAATATGGAGAGTCATCAAACCGCCGCTTTAATGCGAATTGCCGATCGTTGTCCGAATCTGAAGTTGGTTATCTGTCATTTACTTGCTCCAATGCGTACGAAGAAAAAAGAATGGGTTGCGGAGCTTAAAATGTTAAGTCAAGCGAATATATGGTTTGACATTGCAGCAATGCCAAAAATAATGGCTCCGGATCAGTATCCTTATCCCGAAACGGTTGAATATCTCTCAGAGGCCGCAAGCATTGTAGGAGTAAACAAATTAATGTGGGGCACTGATGCACCGTACGCAGCTACTCAGGACAGCTATGAACATCTGACGGATTATCTCTTGAAGTCGAAGGCATTTACACAGGCTGAACTGGAGAATATTTACTATAACAATGCTAAGGGTGTTTATTTCCCTGAATGACCTGAAAGGAGCAAAACATGAAAAAAATTGTGAACCTCTACGGACTACCTTCCGACATCGTAAATGAACAGAACAAACAGGCTGCTGAATATGCGGCTACTAAAGGTCTGGAGTATATATGGACGCCTATGAATCCATTTACAAAAGAGAAGGCTATTGCGGCTCTGAAGGGTGCAGACGCGGGAATTATCGACGTAGAACCCTACGACAAGTCTATTTTTCAAGAGATTAACGACACTGTAAAAATACTTGTGCGTTACGGTGTTGGCTTTGACGCTGTAAATTTGAAGGACGCTACAGACGCAGGCATTGCTATCTCCAGAACTACAGCGGCTAATGCTCAAGCGGTTGCTGAAATGGCTCTTACAATGATTATGGGTGCGAAGCGTTTCATGAATCATAACCGAAAAATTGTTAATTCCGGCAAATGGGAGAGGCTCATCGGTTCGGAGATGTTCGGAAAAACACTTGGAATACTTGGCTTTGGTGCAATCGGTAGCAGAGTTGCGAAACTGTTCTCGGGCTTTGATTGCAAGGTGCTTGTTTACGATCCATTTTTACCCGACACAGCAGCAGAGGCTTCAAATGTCAAAAAGGTTGAATTAGATGAAATTTTCCGTGAATCCGATGCTATAACGGTACATGCTCCTTACACTAAGGAGAATCATCACATCGTTAATGCTGAACGTATAGCAATGATGAAAGAAACCGCCGTTATCGTCTGTACAGCTCGCGGCAATCTTGTTGATGAGGAAGCACTGGCAAAAGCACT
>CALBPU010000144.1 GCA_937899395.1 uncultured Fretibacterium sp. | reverse complement strand
CCCCCGCCTTTAGGCGTGTGGAGTATGTCAAAAAAAATTATCTATGTTTATAATTAAAATAATTCAATAAATTTCAACTTAGAGGAGAAAGATCTAGTTTGTAAATAAGTGTAATTTAGCGTAATATAAATCATGAAAAACACTTATTATATTATAGAAGTAGTAAAATATTTAGGTTTCAAAGTAAAAAGGCTCCCAAAAGTATAGCGCTTATTTCTGAAATCGGAGGTAGTTTGAATTTTGAGCGCAAAAAATTTCTCGAGATCATGAACGCAATAGAAAAACGTGAAGTAAAAAAGCTAATAATTGCTCATATTGAGGATTTAATGGCTAGTATTCATTGTTTTAGTTCAAGGCTTTTGGTTTAAGAAATTATCGAAAATCTTTGAAAGAAGCACTAAAAAACTATGAGCTGAAAATCTTGATAAATTATGGATTTTTGGAAGTGTCCTCTAGCGATGTAAAGAAGGCAATCATGAATGCAAATACAGCTTACAGGAATTTCATGAAAGGCAAATCAGGAATTACGAACTTAAAAAAAAATGTAACGGATGGCCAGTAAGTATGTATCTTGTTTATAATAATGTAGGATATCTAAAAATTGAACGAAATAAAAGTATTTCATATAAAATTAAGAAATTAAAACAAAGAAAGGAGAAAGCTGCAAATAAAAAGTGTAAACGCTTAAACCTAGACAAACAGAGGCTAAAAGTACGAAGTGCGTATAAAAAACTTACAAACAAACGGCAAGATTACATAAATAAAACAGTGAATGAGGCGGAAAGTAAAGCTTCCGGAATGTCAAACAGACCTGAGTAGGTACTTCGAAAAGGGACAGGTTGAACGAGGAATAATTGAAGAAGTATATACATCAATTTATTACACTTTTTACGTAGCAGTGTTATAAAAATGTACGATGCTGCAATGTTCGCTCCTATTTCATTTGAGGACAGAAAAGGAGCTGAAATTATAAAGCCCTCAAAAAGTTATTGGCTAGATGTATGGTCAAGATTAAGAAGAGACCCTTTAGCAATGTTAGGACTTGTTGTAATAATTGCGATAGTTTTTCTTGCGATATTCGGGCCGATGTTCTCTCAATACGAATATGACGCTCAAGATTTTATGGAATCAAATGAACCTCCGAGCTTAAATCATTTTTTCGGGACTGATATGTTCGGAAGAGATTTATTCGTGAGGGTTTTGTACGGAGCAAGAATTTCGCTTGCCGTTGGATTTTTAGCGAGCTTCATAAGTTTATTTATAGGAGTGATTTACGGAGGCGTTTCAGGATTTTCGGGCGGAAAAATCGACAATATAATGATGAGAATTGTTGATGTAATTTACAGCGTTCCGATGATGATATATGTAATTTTGTTAATGGTAGTAGTAGGTTCGGGATTAAAGAGCATTTTTATTACGTTAGGAATTTCATATTGGGCACCTATGGCAAGAATAGTAAGAGCTGAAGTTTTGCGCTTGAAGAATGAGGAATTTATTTTAGCTGCGAGAGTTATAGGAGCTTCACCGAAAAGAATTTTGCTGCGTCATTTAATCCCTAATGCAATGGGGCCTATATTAGTTACTCTTACATTTTCAATCCCGGGAGCGATTTTCACGGAGGCATTTTTAAGTTTTGTAGGACTTGGAGTTAGTGCGCCTATGGCAAGCTGGGGAGTTTTGAGCAATGATGCAATAGGTTCGCTGGCAATATATCCGTATCAATTATTCTTTCCTGCTGCGGCGATTTCAATAACGATATTAGCATTTAATTTTTTAGGCGACGGATTAAGAGACGCATTAGACCCGAAATTGAGGAAATAAATTATGAACGATGAAAATATTTTAAGCGTTAAAGATTTGGAGATGTCGTTTTTCACATCAGCAGGAGAAGTTAAGGCCGTCGATAAAATTTCGTTTGATATTAAACGAGGTGAAATTCTCGGAATAGTCGGTGAATCAGGCAGCGGAAAAAGTGCGAGCATGTTATCAATAATGGGCTTGCAAGGTTCTTCAGGACGTATAAAATCAGGATCAATATTTTTTCAAGGCCGTGATATTACCACTCTCAACATGAAAGAAATCAGAGGCAAAAATATCTCAATGATTTTCCAAGACCCTATGACAAGTTTGAATCCTGTTTTAACAATCGGCTATCAGCTTGAAGAACCTTTGAAGCGTCATAAATGGAACGGAAATATTCGTGAACGTTCAATCAAAATGCTTGAGAAAGTCGGAATAGTTCCTGCCGTTCAGAGGTTGAAACAATATCCTCACGAATTTAGCGGCGGTCAGCGTCAAAGAATTATGATAGCAATGTCAATGATATGTAATCCCGAATTATTAATTGCCGATGAACCTACAACAGCTCTTGATGTTACAGTTCAGGCTCAAATTTTGAAACTGATGAAAGACCTTCAACAGGAAACAAAAATGTCAATAATTTTAATCACTCATGATTTAGGGATAATAGCAGGATATGCCGACAGAGTTTTAGTGATGTACGGCGGGAAAATTATGGAACAGGGAACGAGGCGTGAAATTTTTTACAGCACTTCACACCCTTATACAAAAGGCTTATTGCGTTCAGTCCCTAATCCTGATAAACCTAAAGAACGTTTAATCCCTATTGAAGGACAACCTCCGAATTTATTAAACCCTCCTAAAGGCTGTCCTTATGTAAAACGCTGTCCTGAAGCTATGAAAATATGTCTTGAAAATAAACCCGAAAAAAATATTTTGTCTGAAACTCACAGTTATTCATGTTGGTTAGGAGTGAAAAATAATAATGCTTAAAGTTTCGGGATTGAAAAAATTTTTTGATACTCCTGACGGAAAATTATATTCGGTTAACGGAGTTAGTTTTGAAATTAAGAGAGGCGAGACGCTCGGGTTAGTCGGTGAATCGGGCTGCGGAAAAACTACAACAGGACGCACGATTATAAAACTATACGAACCTGACGAAGGAAAAATAATTTTTGACGGCCATGATATTACAAACATAACTCCTGAAAAAATGCTGCCGTTCAGAAAAAAAATGCAAATGATTTTCCAAGATCCTTACGCCTCATTAAATCCTAGAATGACCGTTGGAGAAATTGTAAGAGAACCGATGATTATTCACGGAGTAAATAAAATATCGAAAGACGAACATCACGACAGAGTTAATCATCTCTTAAAACTTGTCGGGCTTAACAGTGAACAGGCAGGCCGTTATCCTCATGAGTTCAGCGGCGGTCAAAGGCAACGAATTGGAATTGCAAGAGCTTTAGCTGTTGAACCTGAATTTATAATTTGCGACGAACCTATTTCAGCTCTTGATGTATCAATACAGGCTCAAATTGTAAATATGTTAGAGGATTTGCAAAAGAAATTATGTTTGACATATTTATTTATTGCTCATGATTTATCAATGGTGAAACATATAAGCTCAAGAGTTGCGGTTATGTATCTTGGAAAAATCGTTGAACTTGCAGATAGTGATGAATTATATTCAAGACCTCTTCACCCTTATACAATTTCATTGCTGTCATCAATTCCAATTCCCGATCCTGATAAATCAGACCAAACAAAAAAACGAAAATCAGTTGTTCTTGAAGGAGAAATTCCTAGTGCATTAAATCCTCCTTCAGGCTGTAATTTTCACACTAGGTGTCCTAAAGCAAAGCCCGAATGCAAAAATTTTGATACAATTCTAAAAGATATTGGGAACGGTCATTTATGCGCTTGTCCGTTTGCATAAAAATTTTAAGGAGGAATTTTATTTTGATTTTGATGAGAAAAATTTGTTTAACTTTAATTTTTGTTTTTGTAACAGTTACAAGTTCATTCGCTAGTTCAAAGGAAATTGTTTATAACTTGGGAGCAGATCCTCGAACTATTGACCCTGCACTTAATAACGCCAGTGACGGAAGCGTCGTAATAAGGAACATATTTGAAGGTCTTGTGCGTTTTAATTTCAATGATGAAATCGAACCTGCCTGTGCTGAAAGCTGGGAAATTTCGGAAGACGAATTAAAATGGACATTTCATTTGCGAGATAATTTGAAGTGGTCTGACGGTGAAAAATTAACGGCTTCACAATTTCGAGACGGATTTTTAAGGTTGTTAAATCCTGAAACAGGTTCTCCATATGCTTATTACGGATTTTTCATTAAGAACGGTGAAGCGTTTTATAACGGTAGCGCAAAAGCTGAAGAAGTCGGAGTGTCAGCACCTGATGAAAAAACTTTAGTTCTTGAACTTGAATATAAAAATCCTTTAATAATGGATTACTTTGAGTTCCCTGTATTTCTTCCTGTAAGAATGGATATTGTTAATAATGCTGAAAGAACTTGGGCAGCAAAACCTGAGACATTAATTTCAAACGGAGCTTTTAAGCTTGAGAGCTGGGTACATGGAGACGGCGGAAAAATCACGCTTGTTAAAAATCCAGAGTATTGGGAAGCTGACAAGGTAAAAATTGACAGGCTTAATTTTGTTATGATAGCTGATGAGAATACAGCGCTTGCGGCATTCAGGGCAGGACGAATTGATTATATGGGTAGTATACCTTCGCAAATGCTTCCTATGTTGTTGAAGAGGGGCGAGGCAAAATCTTATCCTGCACTAGGAACGGCGTATTGTTCATTCAACGTTAATAAACCTCCGTTTGATGATGTAAGAGTGAGGAAGGCATTTACATTAGCTATTGACCGAAGAATTATCATCGACAAAATTTTAATGGGAGATCAAAGACCTGCAACAGGTTTTGTATGTGATTTAGTACCGGGAACAACGAGTGAAAAAGATTTCAGGAATGAGGGCGGAAATTTTCTTCCTGAACGTGCTGATATTAAAGAGGCAAAAAGATTATTGGCTGAAGCAGGTTATCCTGACGGAAAAGGCTTTCCTAAAGTTTCGTACAAATACAATTCAAATCCCGGCAACAAATCTATGGCCGAAGCATTGCAGGGAATGTGGAAAAAATATTTGGGAATTGAAGTTGAATTGCAGAATGAAGAATGGAAAGTTTTTATTGAAACACGAAGAAAAAAAGATTTTGACATTGCGAGGGAAGCATGGATTATGGATTTCTATGACGCTGCAAATTTGCTTGAATGTTTAATATCAAATTCTCCTCAAAATGATACAGGTTACAACAATGAAAAATTTGATACGGCCATGAAAAATTCTTCAATCGAAACGGATCATGTGAAACGAATTAATTATCTTCATGAAGCTGAAAATTATATTATGGAAGATATGCCTGTAGCACCGATATATTTTTACTCGTCTGTAGTAATGCAAAGTAAACGTGTTAAAAATATTTACCGTTCAGCAATAGGGACTTTGATTTTCAGAGGAGCCGAAATCGTCGAATAGCAGAGGGGCAAACAGCCCCTTTTACCTTTTACCTTGCCGTATTTGCGAATGCTCTTGAGATAGCTTTGTCAACAATTTCCTGAACCTGCTCGGTCGTAACGAATTTTTGTTGTTTACTCCTGATTATTTCTAAGAATGACGGTGCTAACGTAATCATAAATCCGACTAAAGCGATAACTAGGGTTATCACAATGGTAGCAATAGCAAATCCCCAATAAACAGAAGTTTGTAAATGTTCATGTGCTTGATCGTTAAATCTTATTTCTGTTGCTATTAAATTTTCAAGTTTATCAAATTTTTGGTTCATACCCGATTGCAAGCCTATTATTTTTTCTTCAATACTGTTTGTACGTTCGTTAAAAATTTCGATTGTAACGAAATTATCGTTACTGAGCATATTTATCACCTCTTGAATATTGTTTTATTATATCTCATTTTATCATTATTGTGTTATTATTCTTCTCTAAGATTATTAATTTTTGAAAGGTACATGAAATTTTTTAATGAATCAAAATATAAAATCAGAAATGGAAGAACTGCACGCCTTAGTTCAAACGATGCAGGACAGCCTTTGACTTACCTGTCTTAACCGAGCGTTCTAAATCTTTAACAGATATAACATCTGCTCCGGATTTTTGGACATCTGAAGGACACGAAGATGTTTTGCGTGAACTCTCCGAAATTAATTCACGTATAGATAAATTAAATCACATAAAATCTGAACATGATGATTTAATTACTATTGAGGAAATTTTGAGAGACTCCGATGACAAAGAACTCGAAGCAGAATTTTATTCCAGAGCAAAAGATTTACGCAATGAACTTGAACGTGTAGGACTTTTATTGCTCCTTAATGATGAACACGATGAGGCAAACGCTATTTTAATGATTCACGCAGGCTCAGGCGGACTTGATTCTCAAGATTGGGCGGGAATGCTCTTGAGAATGTATTTGCGTTATTGTGAACGTGAAGGTTATAAGGCTGATGTTATTGAGGCAATGACCGACGAAGGCGAGGGAATTAAAAGCGCGACCGTTATGATTAAGGGTGATTATGCTTACGGATTTCTAAAGGCTGAAAAAGGTGTTCACAGGCTTGTGAGAATTTCGCCGTTCGATTCTGCACACAGAAGACACACAAGTTTCGCTTCGGTTTTAGTCTCTCCTGAATTTTCCGATGATGTCGATGTCGAAATTAAGCCCGAAGATTTGAAGATCGACACTTTCAGAGCAAGCGGTGCAGGCGGTCAATATGTCAACAGAACTGACAGCGCAGTCCGAATTACTCATATTCCTTCAGGAATTGTTGTTACATGTCAAAACGAACGTTCACAAATTCAAAACCGTCAAACAGCTATGCACGTATTAAAAAGCAGATTATACGAACAGGCTTTACAGGAACGTCAAAGCGAACTGGCTTCAATAGTCGGTGATAAAAAAGAAGCTGCTTGGGGAAGTCAAATCCGAAGTTATGTTCTTCACCCTTACACACTCGTTAAGGATCACAGAACTGATTATGAAAAAGGAAATATTCAAGCTGTTCTTGATGGTGATATAAATGATTTCATAATGGAATTTTTACGACAGAAGGCAAAAGGAAATGTATAAAAAAATTTTATTGGCAGTATTTTTAATGTTCAATGTCTCAACGGCTGTTTCGGCTGAAAATTTTGTTCCTGCTCAACCCGTTATAAATATCAGCGAAATTAAATCAGGTATGCAGGGTTATATTCTCACTGTCTTAAAAGGCACCGAACCCTCAAGATTACCTGTTAAAGTCGTCAGTATAATTCCTCAAAAACCCGGTACTAATATTGACAGCGCTATAATGATAAAATTCATCGGAAAAAATAAACTCTCTCAAGGCATGAGCGGTTCTCCTTTATATATCAGGGGAAGACTTGCAGGTGCTGTACGAAGCGGTTGGGAAAACAGCGATCAGTCTTTAGCTCTTGTAACTCCGATTAATTCAATGCAGGCTGTGTTTAATAACGATGGAATTAAAACGGCAGTATTAACTCTTTCGGGAATGAACTCAAATTCGATTTCAAGATTGAGTAAATCATTAGGAGTTAATATTATTCAGGGAATTTCAATGAATGCTCAAGGGATTCAAAATTATTATTTCAAACCCGGCGATGCTATTGCAGCAATGTTAGTTTGGGGAGATGTTGAATTATCTGCTGCTGGAACTGTTACAGCAACATCAACAGACGGAAAATTTTTAGCTTTCGGCCATGAATTTTTGAATCGCGGAAATGTTTTATACCCCAGTGCAAGAGCTTATGTTCATGATACAGTTGACAGCAGAACTTTTCCGTTCAAACTCGCAAGCCCTCTTTATATTAACGGCACAATAACTCAGGACAGAGAAGCAGCTATAGGAGGTCAGGCAGGAATTTTTGCACCGTCATTCGCAGCGTCATTTACATTCAAAAATCTTGACACTGATAAAGAGAATAAATATAAATTTCGTGTTGTAGCAGACGAGTTTATAACTTCAAAAATTTTCGAGGGAATTTTCAAGGGGCTTTCATATGAAGCATGGGGGCGTAAAGGTCAGGGAACTGCTTTGATAACTTTGAGAATTGACGGTAAAAATATTCCGAACGGTTGGACAAGGACAGATATATTTTATTCTGATGATGATGTTTTTGAGGAAGCTTTCAAGGATACTCTCGAAATTATTAACTCATATTTAACTCAACCTTTTTCACACACAATTCCCGCAGGATTTTCAATGACTGTTGAAGCCTCTCAAACCCCTAAAATTTTAAGGATTGAGGATATTCAAACCGTATCAAAAGCTAAACCTGGTGAAGAAATTAATATTAAAGTCAGATTACGCGGTTGGAGAGAAGACCCCTTTGAGAGAACTTTCAAGTTAAGAATTCCCGAAAATGCTTCAGGAACTGCTCAAATTTTAGTCAGGGGCGGAGGAGCTGAACCTATGCCTCAAATAGCTTTGAACGAAGGCTTAAAAACTATCGACAGTGTTGAAAGAATGCTCACTGAATTTAAGGCAGCCGATTCTAACAACGAATTAGTTCTCGAACTTGATACTGATACTCTTACGGAGGTTCTTAAAAACGCAGCAGCGAAAAAAAATTCAGGTTCTTACGAAAATATTAATACAATTCCTGAAGAGGAAGAATTTTTAAGCCAGACTAAAGAACGCCGCATTAGGGAAGGTACATTGAAAATTTTCGAGTCCGATTATTTTATTGACGGAATGATGAAGAAAATTATTCAAGTGGAGAAATAATAAAATGTTTATAACCATTGAAGGAATTGACGGCTGCGGAAAAAGCACTCAAGCCGGGAAAATCTCAAAATGGCTTGAAGCTCGTACAGGCCGAAAAACAATAAGGACTGCTGAACCTTATATGCTGCGTGAAATTATTTTAGGCAGTAAAAATTTTTGTGCATTGTCGGATTTATTATTATTTTTAGCAGACAGGGCAGAACATGTTGACAAAATTATTTTGCCCGAACTCGAAAATAATCACAACGTAATTTGCGAACGTTACAACGAATCGACTGTAGCATATCAATCCGTCATTCCTAACATAAAGGATATTATTAACGCCTGTAAATTTCCTGAACCTGACATAAAAATTTTCCTTGATATTTCGCCTGAAGTTGCTTTTTCACGTGTCAAAGAACGAAATAACAAAAATGACAAATTCGAGGCTGAAGGTCTTATGTTTATGAAAAGAGTTTCGAGTGCTTACAGGAATTTGAATTTAACACGGATATTTTGTGATAATCTGAACGAAGATGAAGTTTTTGAGGCTGTAATTTCAAAGCTGGAGGCATTAATTTAATGGCTATTCAGATTAAGAGACGGGGCAGCGAACCTTCACCCCCTTCTCAACCCCGTGTTGAATACGGAAGCAGTAACACAGGACATCACACAGATCCTGCGAGCGCAATATCACCTTCAGCATTTTCATTTGAATCCGTAATGGAGTCAGCAGAGCTTGAGGATTTATTGGATCAGCTTTACGAACTTTCGGATAAATTGTCAGTATTTCCGGGAGGGCGTTTAATCGAGGAATATCGGGCGGTGTTGCATGAGTTGTTAAAGCGTGCTGCTCAGGGAATGAGAATTAAGCGTGATATGAGATGGCGAAAAACTGACAGAAAACTTTATGTAACTATCGAGCGTGCCGAAAAAGCTATGGAAGAATTGGAGGAAGCTTTTATTTATGAGGGCAACAGAACGAAGGCTCTTGCGATTATGGAGGAGATTAAAGGGTGTCTGATCTCTCTGCTAATGTAACGTGGAATGAAATTTTGCGTGAAACTGAAGAAGGAAATATTCCTCATTGCAGAGCTGTCGCAGCTCCTTCAAAATTTCATCGTGAAATAATAAAAGCTCTTGCTGAAATTATTTTGGGAAGTTTCAGAGAAGCTCACCCTGATTTATTGATAATCGGCAGCGATGACAAAGCACCCGATATTAGCATGTGCAGAGATTTAATAAATGACATTGCATTAAAACCGTTTGAAGCTGAAAAACGATTGGGAGTTGTAATGAACGCTGATAAATTATTGTTGCCCGCAGCAAACAGCCTCTTAAAACTTTCGGAAGAACCTCCCGAACATGCTTATATATTATTTTTAATGGAGGACGGAAGGTTATTACTGCCGACTCTGAAAAGCCGTTCACGTTTTAACGTTTTAATCTTTAACGAACAATCAGAATCTCGTCAAATGCCAATGAACGAATCAGAATGGATTGAATGGTTAGAGAAATCACGTAAAATTGATTTATATGAAATTATAAAGGATATAGAAGCGTGGGCAAATTTTGAAACGGAAGGGAAAAATTTTATTCTTGCTGAAATTATAGAGAGACTAAAAATAATTGCGGCAAAAAAAAATTTATCCGTTCCTGTTTTATGCGATATTATTTTAATGACATTAAAAGAAGGAAAGAATTATTTTGAGTGCGTACTTAATGATCTTTGGCAAGCCTAGATATATGGGACTTGCGAAAATAGATGACGAAAAAATTTTAACCGATGAACGACCTAGTTGGGTATTGTTAAAAACTTTCAGAGGATTTGAACTTGGATTGCCTAGCGGAAAATTAACGGACGAACAATACGAAAATTATTGTGTCGATAAATCGAGATTTGAAGAAGGCAGTGAAGCAATTTTTCAACAAGTTGAATTTGTAAGGAAGGCGACTGATAAGGACATCGAACTTTATTATGTCAATAAAAACATTGAAGAGGAAGCCTTGTTAAAAGCTCGAAGCGTACTAGTGAGAAATCAATTAGATATGAAAATTGCGGACGCTGAATTTACGTTAGACAGGAAGAAGATTTATTTTTATTTTACGGCGGATCAGAGAATAGACTTTCGCTTATTTGTTCGTGAACTTGCACATGCTTTCAGAGCAAGAATTGAATTAAGGCAAATCGGTATTCGAGATGAAGCAAGGATAGTTAAAGGTATTGCTTCATGTGGACGGCCATGTTGTTGCAGTTATTGGTTAAGGAGTTTTTCACCGATAAGCATGAAAATTGTAAAAGAGCAGCGTTCCGCATTAAATCCTACAAAAATTTCAGGACTTTGCGGACGTTTAATGTGTTGCATGTCGTATGAAAAAGATTATTACTCTGAAGTTTGGTCAAAACTTCCCGGACCCGGAGCAAAAATTAAAACACCTCAGGGAGTTTATACGCTTGAAACAATCGAGCTTGGAAATGAAAGCGTTAATATAAGATTTCCCAACGGAAGGTTAGTTCAAGTTTCAATAAAAGATTTCCCGACATTTCAAGAGACTGTGTTAAACGGTGAAGAATGGGGCGAAGATAAGGAGCTTGCGGAAAAAAAGAAAGCAGCTGCTGAACGAATGGCCATGTTAAAAGCCAAAGCCGAGCGCAGAAAATTAAACGTAAAAGTCAACGCAAAACCTTTTAAGCCTTTAAGCGATAAAATCGAAAAAATTTTGGAGGGTCCTAAAGCGAAAGTTAAAAACAAACCTAAGCAAAATAAATCTCAAAATCGTGATAAACAATCAAAGCAAAAATATAAACATTAACAAAAACAAAACACCTCTGAAGAAACTTTCAGAGGTTATTTTATAATGACTTATAGTAAAAACACTTAAAAAGTAACAGCCTCCTCTGTCAAATCGAAAAAAAAATTTGACATCTCCCCTAACTTAGGGGCGACAAGAAAACTAGCTGTCCCTGATAAGGGCAATGAAAAGCCCGGCTTGCCGGGAAGGGAAACCGCTTCAGCGGTGGAAGGGTTTGAATTTTTCAAGTGCTTTCACTATATACATGATTAAAGAAATTACATAATTGACAAAAAATAAAAGGCATGTTATTGTTTCAATAATTTCAAAAATTTATATTTGTCGGGAAATGATATCCGACTAATGAGAGCGAGGTATTTTTTTTATGAAAAAATTTGTCGTGTTTCTTTTCGTTCTTGTACTTGTATGTACTTCTTGTGCTTGTTTCGCAGCGGGCAAAGATGTCAAGGATCTCAAACTTGGCTTTATCTTAGGCAGCCGTGAACATGCTTTCTATCTCCAGATAGAAAAAGGTATTGAAGCTGCTGCTAAGGATATGGGCTTTACAGCAGTTGTACTTGAGAGCGAACTTTCAGGCGCACTTGCAACTGAACGTATCGAGAGCCTTGTTGTTGATGGTATGGACGCTATCTCTTTAGCCTGCAACGAACCTGCCGCTTGTACGAATGCCATAGAAGCTGCTAATGCTGAGGGCGTTCCCATGTTTACGTTTGACTGCACATCAGATTTAACGAATGTCATCAAATGTTTCGTCGGTACTGATAACTATCAGGGCGGAGTTGTCGGTGGAGAAGCCACGATTGCACAGTTGAATGCTCTTGGCCTCAAGAGCGGTGCAACCGTCGGTATTATTGGTTATCCTGAACCTCAGAGCTGCATTGACCGTGAAAACGGCTGGATGAGTGTTATGCAGGCTAACAAAGATGCTTACAAACTTAACATCGTTAATATCGGCAACTATCAGGGACAGGCTGACATTGCCCAGAACTTAATGAGCGATGCTTTGATTAGTTATCCTGATATGGCAGTTGTATTCACTGTCGGCGATCCTGCTTGTATAGGTGCTCTTGCTGCTATTAAAGCTGCCGGTGCAACAACAAAAATGATTGGCTTTGACGCTAACCCTGAAGCACATCAGGCAATCCTTGATCCTGTTGACGGTAAAATCTGGTTCGCAGATGTTGCTCAGAACCCTTATAAAATCGGATATACCATCGCTGAAGAAATGGTTACATATTTGACAAAGGGTTCAGTTGAAAAGTCAACAGTCCTTATTGCTCCCTATCTTGTAGATGCTTCCAATGCGGTTGCTCAGTAACAATGTAAATCAAAATCATTAAGAATTTAACTTTGTCCCGTACCTCATGTACGGGGTAAAGTTTTTTGCAAAATTATGCTTATTAATATGGAAAAGGGGTGACGCTTGTGCAACCTTGCCTTCAGGCAGTTCATATTTCAAAAGTCTTTCCAGGTGTCAAAGCTCTGACAGACATATCGGTTGACTTTTATCCCGGTGAAGTTCACGCTCTTATGGGTGAAAACGGTGCCGGGAAATCCACGTTGATTAAAATTCTTTCCGGCGTATATACTCCTACAGAAGGAGAAGTACTTTTCAACGGTGAAAAAATCGAGTTCAAAGGACCGCGCGACGCTTTAGATCACGGAATATCGGTTATACATCAGGAATTAAGCATTGCAAAAGATTTAACGGTAGCTGAAAATATTTTCCTCGGTGAAGAAAAAGTTAATGGAATATTTCTTGATAACCGCAGTATGATCGAACGCACAAACGAGCTGCTTCGTTATATGAAGATGGACGGGATTATCCATGCAAATGATATAGCAAGAGATTTAACAGCCGCTCAACAACAAATGGTTGAAATTGCGAGAGTAATTAACAAAAATGCAAAAGTCGTTATCATGGACGAGCCGACATCATCGTTATCAGATCACGAAATTAACGCACTCTTTGAACAAATTCGCGTACTTAAAAGCCAAAATGTAGCAGTAGTTTATATCAGCCACAGACTTAAAGAAATTTTTGAAATTTGTGATCGTACAACAGTTTTGCGTGATGGTTGCTTTGTACGTACTGACAAAATCGACGAAATCAGTGAACACGATTTAGTCGCAAGCATGGTAGGTCGAGAAATCCAAGATTATTTTATTCATACTAAGCATACTCGCGGTGAAGAAATGCTTCGAGTAGAGGGACTTACTCGTAAAGGAGAATTTGAAAATGTATCTTTTACTGCTTATCGTGGAGAAATTTTAGGAATTTCAGGTTTAGTCGGTGCCGGACGTACTGAAACAATGGAAACTATTTTCGGCGCCAGAATACCTGACTCGGGACAAGTTTTTGTTTCCGGTCAGCCTGTTCATTTTAACAGTCCTAAAGATGCTATTGCGAAAAAAATCGGAATGGTAACTGAAGACAGACGTACTACGGGCCTTATGTTAAGAGCGATGATTAAGGATAACGCTGTTCTTCCCAGCCTGATTTATCACATGAAAAAATTTGGCTTTGCTGATGCTAAATGGATTGACGATGTAAGCAATGAATACAAAGATAAATTGCGAGTAAAAACACCTAGCGTTGAAACAATTATCGCAAATTTATCAGGTGGTAATCAGCAGAAAGTAGTTTTGGCGAAATGGTTGATTGCTGAATCTCAAATATTGATTTTAGATGAGCCGACACGCGGAATTGATGTTAATGCAAAATCAGAATTTTACGCTCTAATGAACAATTTTGTGGATCACGGCGGAACAATTATCATGGTATCTTCGGAGTTGCCTGAAGTTTTAGGTGTCAGCGACAGAATTATAGTAATGTGCGAAGGTCATGTTACCGGTGAATTAAGTCGTGAAGAGGCAACTGAGACAAAAATTATGCAGCTGGCCAGTACGGTCGCTGACAGACGAGGTGAATAAAATGGCAGAAAATAAAATCAACACTAATAACAACACAATGAGCAACTTCCTGATGAAAAACATGGTAGTCGTGATTCTTATCGCACTGATTATAGGTTTTGGAGTCGGAACTTCGGGTAAATTTTTCAACATGGCCAATATAGTAAACCTTACAACGCAGATGGCTATTAACGCAATGTTATCCGCCGGGCTTACTTATGTAATTATTTTAGGCGGCATTGATATTTCAGTCGGTTCGGTTGCAGCATTAGCCGGCGTTATCAGCACAAAACTTTCGCTTATGTTTCCAAATATGGGTAGTTGGGCTTCCATTGCCATTTTAATTATCCCTGCAATTTTAGTTGGAGTTCTTTGTGGAAGTTTTAATGGTCTTATGATTAGCCGTTTCAATGTTGTAGCTATGATAGCAACGTTGGCAATGCTTACGGCTGCAAGAGGACTTTGCTTTATTTTTTCGGGCGGTACAGCGGTTTCAGGAGTGCCTAAAACATACAGTTTTATCGGTGCAGGGCGTTGGCTTATAACCGAGTCTAAACCTACGGGCTGGATTCCGAATATAACGGTCTTTGTTATTATCATGGTAGTAATCATGCACATATTGTTAAGCAAAACAGTATTTGGCCGTCATGTATACGCTACAGGAAGCAATCGTCAAGTTGCACATTTATCAGGTATTAACACTAAGAAAGTAATTTTCTTGGGTCATGTACTTTGCAGTGTTGCAGCAGCATTAGCCGGTGTGTTAAATGCGTCCAAACTTGCTTCAGGTCAGCCTGCCGCATGCGAAGGTTACGAAATGTATGCAATCGCAGCTACGGTTTTGGGCGGTACAAGTCTTACAGGAGGAAGCGGTTCTGTCGGTCGTGCTATGTTCGGAGTTGCGGTTATTGCAGTAATTAATAACGGAATGAACCTTATGCACGTAAATTCATATTGGCAAAAAGTTGTTATAGGTGCAATAATTCTGTTTGCTGTAATTTTGGATATGGCACAGAAAAAGACAAAGAATTAACATGATATTCATCGGCTCAAAGGAGAAAAATAATGCATTGGTTTAGTGAAGGACGAGAGTATTATGCCCGAAGATGGTTTACAGGCATGTTGCAGGCTCATCCGGGACGCTGGCGTTTATTTGACAGCCAAATTGCAAGCGCAACCCTTGTTTCTTCGCAAGATGTTGTTGAACGTGTTGCAGTTATCATAAGCAGCGGAGGTTCAGACGGTCCTTGGTCTCCCGGATTTGTGGGAACAGATTTAGCTGATGCTGTTGTTGTTGGTGCACCGTTTACATCGCCTAATGCTTATGCAATCTATGAAGTAGCAAAAGCCCTCGACACCGGACAGGGCATAATTCTCCTTTATAATAACTTTATGGGAGACTACCTCAACAATGATATGGCAGAAGAACTTCTGCGTCTTGAGGGACATAGGGCAATTCAAATCGCTGTGCATGATGATATGGGAATGGCTCGAGGAGAAGCTCGTGAAAATAGAGGCGGCCGTTCCGGTGCGGCACTTATGACCCGTATTGCTGCAACTGCATCACGAAAAGGACTTTCACTTAATGAGATAGCGGCTCTGTTAAAGAAAGCTAATTCTCGAATGTCTACACTTTGTGTTAGTGTTAATACCGAAAATAATATGGTAACGTTCGGGCGAGGATTTTCTGAGGAACCCGGTTTTAAGACAGAAAAAATGGGAATGCGTTCGGCTGCTGAAGAGACGATTAAACTTCTTACTGAAGATATTTCCCCAAAATCCGATGAGAAAATTATTCTGATGGTTAATCCTTTACGATTGGCCGGATATGATGAAGGATATGTTATGGGAAATTATCTTTATGAGGCACTGAGTGCAAATTATCCTGTACTTAAAATGCACGTAGGTGTATACATCAATATTCTTGACGGCTACGGATTTACTGTTACGTTGCTTAGTGCTGATTCAGAATTGCGGAAGTACTTGGAAGGGACTATCATTGGCGATGGATATTCGATTTAAGGCATTCAAAGGAGTAAAAATATCATGAAACTTGCAGATGCTACAGCTTTGAAGGCTGCAATGATAAACGCCTCTGAAGCAATTATTGCGGCTGAACCTGAACTCACAAGAATTGACAGTGTTATTGGAGATGGAGATCACGGAATCGGAATGAAAACCGGTTTTAGTGTATTGCGTGAAAAATTGACGGAAGAATCTTTTGCAACACCTTACGAATTATTTCATACAAGCGGCTTATGTTTAGTCAAATGTATGGGAGGTTCTTCGGGCGTGCTTTTTGGAACGCTTTTCATCAGCGGACTTGAAGCCATAAAAGATAAAGATGTTCTAAATGCTTCTGATGTAGTTGATTTTCTGACGAAAGGTATTCAAGGAGTAATTAATCGAGGTCGAGCAAAACCGGGAGATAAAACAATGGTTGACGCATTACTTCCTGCTCAAACGGCAATGGAGTTAGCACTAAAATCAACAGACGATATAGGGCAAATACTTGAAGCAGCCGAGACAGGAGCATTAAATGGCGTTGAAGCAACAAAAAATATGGCTCCTCGTCTTGGACGCTCAAAGAATTTTCGTGAACAAGCATTAGGTTGGCCTGATCCCGGAGCAATTTCAGTATCAGTTTTGCTTGGCGGTTTAGCTAGGAGTTTATAATATTTACGATATTTTTAATGAGGAGAGATATTATGGCACTTGAAAAAGTAAGTACAATTCTAAAAATGGCCGATGCGGCGAATACGTCTGCTATTGGTTTTAATTGTAATGATTACACTATGGCATATTCAGTTGTTGCTGTTGCGGAAGAATTACAAAAACCGGCGATTGTTATGCTTTATCCGCCTGATAATTATGAGAGCAACTGTTGCGGATTAAAAGCCTTTGCTACAACTGTGCATGAACTTGCAGCAAATGTAAAGGTTCCCATCGGTTTACATCTTGATCATTGCAGCGATTTTGATTTTATTCTTCGTGCAATTCAAGCCGGCTTTACTTCTGTCATGTATGACGGTTCGATGTTGCCTGTTGAGGAGAATATTAAATTGACAAAACGTGTTGTCGATGCAGCCCATGCTCTTGGAGCAGATGTTGAGGCTGAATTAGGGCACGTTGGTTTTGCAGCCAATCAGGATCAAGATGACAAAGATATGTACACGAAGCCAGAAGTTGCCGCAGCGTTTTGTGAGCAAACCGGAGTTGATTCAGTCGCAGTTGCTATAGGCAGTGCTCACGGAGTTTATTTAACCACGCCGAAATTGGATTTAACGCGTTTAGATGCGATTAATGCGGCTACTGAAACACCGTTAGTTCTTCATGGCGGCAGCGGTATTCCTCATGATCAGTTAGAAGAGGCGTTCCGTCGTGGAATAAACAAGTTTAACGTTGGAACAGAATATTTCCGTTTATACTATGACAGTTTCCGCGAATATGCTGCTGAATTTGGGGACAAAGGAAACATGCAGAAAGTCCCGCGTTATATACAGGAGCGTATGATGGCGTATCTCCGTCAGAAGCTGCAACTTAGCAAGTTCTGATTAAGTCATTGATTTCGTGTTTTTAATTCTTTTACTTGTTTTATACTAATATGTATGATAATATAAAAATAGTTCGGGAGAAGGAGACATCTATTTTCGATGAGTCAATTTTGGGAAG
>CALBPU010000143.1 GCA_937899395.1 uncultured Fretibacterium sp. | reverse complement strand
CCGTATTCAAATTTGTAATCGCCCGCAAAATTTTTCAGGCCGTCAAGTTTGCTTCGTCCTACTGCCATACAAATATCTCCACGCTCTTTTAACATCCAGCGTGTTGCTCTGTCGGTCTGGTTAGGATCAACAGGAACTATTAATTTCGTGTAGAACATATTTCTCGAAAGTCCTACATAGTCAATGCACTGATGTGTTTTTCCGTCTTCTCCGACATCAAGTCCGACGTGAGTTAATACTGTTTTGTTTGCAGCATGGTTAATGTCGTTGAGCCTCTGCTGATTGAAGACCTCATCAATTCCGAATACGCCAAATTCAGCCCATACACTGACAACTCCTGCGGTGCTTGCCGTTCCTGACATCGTAGCGACTGAATGTTCCTGAATACCTGACTGAATGAAATTATCAGGACAAACTTTTTCAAAGTCTTTCGTCATAACTGAAGGTTTCAAATCGCAGTCGAAAACGATAATAGGTGTCTTGTCAGCTTTCTTGTAATTCAATTTACCGACATCAGCCAGAGCTTTTCCGAATGCTCCTCTGTTGTCCATAACTTTTTTGCCTTCATAGTCGAAAGGTTTTCCTAAATCAAGAACAGGTGCTTCAGGGAAATCAACTTTGCGGCCTTTGTACTGAGGAGGATTATTTTTGCGTCTTTCAAGAGCCTTATCTAAGATTGAAGGATCTTCACCGAGATGTTTAACGATTTCGTCATACATATCTCTTGCAGGCGGTTTTCCGTGATAATCAGCAATGCCTTCCATGCCGGGGCCGTCTTTGCCCATTATAGTTTTGCATAAAAGAACAGTTGGTTTACCTTTTGAGCCTGCGTTTTTGAGAGCGTCGTAAAGTTTCTCGAATGAATGTCCGTCAACTTCGACTGCTTCCCAGCCGTCAGCTTCCCATAATGCTTTAATGTTGCAGGGCATAATGTCTTTTCTTGGTCCTGAAAGCTGAATATCGTTCCAGTCGATAAGACCTACTAATCCTGTGAGACCCTCTTTAACTGCTGTACGTCTTGCTTCTGCCAACTGACCTTTAGTTTGACCACCGTCTCCCATAAATACATAAACACGGCCTTTATATCCGTTAGCCCTTTGAGCAAGAGCAAAACCGGCACCTGCTGAAAGTCCCTGACCTAAATTTCCAGTGCCCCAATCAATTCCGGGTATTTCACGAGTAACATGTCCTTGAAAAGCTGAACCGACTCTTCTGAAATTAGCCATTGCTTCTTCACGGTCAATAAATCCCCACTCAGCGAGAGCCGCATAAACTCCTGCTGAAGTATGGCCGTGTGAAACGACAACATAATCACGTTTTGTTTCGCTGCAATTTTCGGGAGTGAGATTTGCAACTCCGAATACTGACATGAACATCTCCATGCTTGAAAAAGCTCCGCCTGGGTGTCCGCTTTTTGCAGCCGTAACCATTGTTAAAGCCGTAACACGTGCACGTCTGGCAGCGTCATTTAATGAAGCAATTTGATTTTCATCAAGATGTTCTACAGAAAAATTATTTAATTTTGGTAAGCTCATAGAAAAAATTCACCGCTCCTTAATTTAAGTTTGGAAATTATAAAAATTTTATCATAAAAAAAATTTTTTGCTAAAATTCCCATTCGAGATAACGGGCACTTTGTGCTTCATTTCCGCTTCCTTCAGTGAAAAAAGCCTTGTATTTTCTTGCTGAATGTCTCTTAATTTTCGCTGTCAATAATTCAGCTCGTGCTATAACCTTGTAATTTTTATCGAGGAATAACATTGTGCCTCCGAAATTGACATTGTATTTTGTCCTGTTTCTTATTGTAACGAAAAGGCTGTTGAAGCTGTAAGAGATGCTGTTGTAGGACAAGCCGTTTTTCCCGCGAATTGCTCCGTCTTTAATTACCGCGTGAGAAATTTTACTTTGCCCGCATAAAAATATTAACAAAATCAAAATAACTGTTGAAAATTTAATTACCCTTTTCAAAATTTATAACCTCCTGAAAAATTTTTATTATAATAACAAATATGTATAACGAAATTTCAAATCGTCCTCCGTATTTTCCAATGATGATTGATATAAAGGACAAGAAAGTTTTAATCATAGGCGGCGGCCATGTAGGAGCAAGAAGAGCTGAAACGTTATTGAGATGTGGGGCAAAAATTACAGCAGTTAGCAAAAATTTTTGTGATGAATTTCCCGAAAACAAAAATGCCGAAAAGATTTTGAGAGATTTTAATCCTGATGATATTACAAACGATTTTGAATTTATAATAGCTGCAACAAACAACAGAGAAATTAATAATCTCATTCACAAAATTTCACATGAAAAAAATATTCCCGTTAATGTTTCAGATAACAAAAATGAATGCGATTTCTTTTTTCCGTCATTAATAAGTCAGGGAAGCATTGCCGTTTCAGTCTGTAGCGCAGGAACTTCAAAGACATTAACTCGAAAATTATCGGATCGCCTTCGCAAAATTTGGAACTCATGGGTTAATGACGAAATAAAAAATAAATAAATATGCTGAATACCTGAATTTTAGCTGTGTTATAATAGCCAAAAATTGATAAGGTTATTGATGTTTTATGGTTTTTTCAGAGTTGCATAAGTATTTTACATGATATTTTATCTATGCTATAATGCTTACCAGCCAAAATAATATATATATTTATGGAAGGTCAAAATTTATAGCATGTCGTAATTTATTTTTGTTCAATATAATTGCGCATAAGGTCGGGAGGAATTTTTTTTGAACGCTAATCGTGGTAGAGCGTGTGATGTCTTTTACGACCCTCGTTATAACAACCGTAACAGGGTAGTAAAGACTCAGCGCAAGAAGAAACACTCAGGGGTTTCATTGGCTTTTTGTTGGGGATTTGGTTTGGTTGTATGTCTGACATTCGGTCTTACGTCGTTTCTGATGATGTCGGCAGGGCATTTCAGTTTTTCGCCTGATACAGGGGTTAATGCTGCTTGGGGCGAAAATGAAAGGGACGAAAATTTTGTTACTGTCGGATTATTGAAAGTCGAAGTAACAGAACTTGAAAATTTCGATGCCTTTGCTCAAAACAGCGAAGAACTTTATGCTCAGGCAAGAGATAACATAATGGAAGAGTTCGGCCCTGTTCCAAAATATTTATCGGATTATGAGAGCATTCAATTAACCGCTTATGATAAAGGAACAGAAATTCCTTTGCCGGAAGATGAAGATGATGCAGATTTCATTGAAACCGAAGTAAGCACTCTCGAAATGAAACAGAAACCCGAACAGCCTGTCTTATTAACCGAAAATGGCGCAATTTGGCGTGAACATATCGTCAAAAACGGCGAAACACTTTCGGACATTGCTTTAGCTCACGGAAATATTACAGCCGCTGATATTTTAAGAGCTAACGGACTTAAAGACGCTAATAAACTTTCAGAAAATCAACTCTTACTTATTCCAAATGATTCAGGAAAAATCGAGGACACTTTAGACGAAGTTCGCACCCGTCAAATGAGGCTTGCAGCGAAAAATGAAAAGGTTGAACCGATTAAGACTAAAAAGTATACAGTTGCTCAGGGCGATTCGTTATGGTCAATTTCAAATACCCAGAACATTGAACTTGATACTCTTGTCGGCAGCAACCCGTTAAACGGAACTTCAGCAAGGCTCAGACCGGGAACTGTATTGCGAATACCTAATCAGGACGGAATTTTTTACGTTATGAAGAAAGATGATGTTATTGAGAAAGTCGCAAAACGTTACGGTGTCAGCATGAATAAAATTCGTCAGGTTAATGCTGAAATCGATATAGCGTCATTGAAAACAGGCAGCGAAATATTTTTACCCGGTGCAAAAACTGAAGCTGTTATGGAACATAGTGAGCCTGTAAAAGTCGCTGAAACTAAAAAGGCTGCTCCGGCTTCGAAAAATTCCAAGACAGTAGCTAAGAATGACAAAGTACCTAAGAATGAGAAGAACTCTAAAACGGTTAAACTCGAAAAAGGTGAAGTGGCAGTTAAACATTCCGGCGGTTTCAGATGGCCGATTATGGGAAGAATTAACAGCCCGTTCGGTTGGAGACAGCATCCTATTACAAAGCGCAGGGACTTCCATACAGGTATTGACATCAAAGCCAACAGGAATGATCCCATTAAAGCAGCAGGTTCAGGAAGAGTTATTTATTCCGGTTGGATGGGAGGCTACGGAAAAGTTTTGGTAGTTGAGCATTCAAACGGTCAATCAACTTTATACGCTCATTGCAGCGCATTATTAGCAGGAAAGGGAGCAAGTGTATCATCAGGTCAGCTTATAGCTAAAATCGGCACAACAGGACGTTCAACAGGCCCGCACCTTCATTTTGAAGTCCGCAACGGCAACAGCCCAGTTAATCCGATTAAGTACCTGAGCAGATAAAATGGCAAAATTTGTATTTATTACCGGCGGTGTTGTATCGTCATTAGGCAAGGGAATTACGGCAGGTTCGATCGGAACTCTCTTGAAAAAACGAGGTCTCAAAGTTTCGATATTAAAAATCGACCCGTATCTTAACGTCGACGCAGGAACTATGAACCCGTTTCAGCACGGTGAAGTTTTTGTTACAGATGACGGAGCCGAAACGGATTTGGATTTAGGGCATTACGAGAGATTTATAGACGAGACTTTGAGCGAAAAAAATTCAATCACAACAGGAAAAATTTATTCGAGTGTGATTAAAAAGGAACGCAGAGGGGATTATCTTGGAGGAACAGTTCAAGTTATCCCCCACATTACTAACGATATTCAGGAACGTATAATCAGTGCTTCAAAGGGGCTTGACGTTCTCATAGTTGAAATCGGCGGAACAGTCGGTGATATAGAAGGCCAGCCTTTCTTGGAAGCTATACGTCAGATGTCTGTACGTGTCGGACGTGAAAATGTCGTTTATTGTCATGTAACATTAATTCCTTATCTTGAAGCAGCTAAAGAATTAAAGACTAAACCAACTCAGCACAGCGTACAGGAATTAAGGCGAATTGGAATTTTGCCTAACATGCTTGTATGCCGAACGAGCCATTCAATGGATCAGGATATGAAAAACAAAATCGCTCTCTTCTGTAACGTACCTCCCGAAGCTGTTATAGAAGTTAAGGACGAGAAAACAATTTACAATGTCCCTGTGAGTTTACATAAACAGGGTCTTGATGATTTAATCCTGAAATATTTAGGGCTTCCTTATGAAAATGAGCCGGATCTTAATGACTGGTACAGAATTGTTGACAGGTACATTAACCCTCCCGAAGAAGTTAAAATTGCTCTTGTCGGCAAATATGTCCAGCATAAGGACGCTTATTTAAGCGTTGTCGAAGCTCTTCATCATGCAGGCATTGCTCATAATGTAAGAGTTAATATCGTTTCGGTTGAGTCTGAAATGTTAGAGACTGAAAGCCCTGAAGAGGTTTTGAAATTTGCTGACGGAATTTTAATTCCCGGAGGTTTTGGAAAGCGCGGTGTTGAAGGAATGATTAATGCCGCAAAATATGCCCGTGAAAATGATATTCCCCTTCTCGGAATATGTTTAGGAATGCAAATGATGGTTGTTGAATTTGCCCGAAACGTTTGTAAACTTCATGATGCTCACAGCAAAGAAATGAACCCCTCTACTCTTCACCCTGTAATTCACTTAATGGAAGAGCAGGAAAATTTGAAGGATTTAGGCGGAACAATGAGATTAGGCGCATATCCCTGTGATTTAGTCGAGGGAACAAAAGCGGCGGAAGCATACGGAGTTTCACGAATTAGCGAGCGTCATAGGCATCGTTACGAATTTAATAATGCTTATCGTGAAAGATTAGAGAAAGCAGGGTTAAAGATTTCGGGCGTTTGTACCGAAAGAGACCTTGTTGAAATTGTTGAATTGCCTGAAAATAAATGGTATGTCGGAGGACAGTTTCACGGTGAATTAAAATCAAGACCCGTGAGACCTCACCCGTTATTCGACGGTTTTATCAACGCTGCTGCGGAATACATGAAAAACAAAAACAAATAAAAGGAGGCTTAAATTTTTATGAGGGCTGTAAAAATATTTTTAATGATTTCGTTTTTATTAATTTCGTCGGTCTGTATTGCTTCAGAGGCCGTGCCTGATCCTGACTTAAACGGCGGTTCATCTCGTCAAATGATGGAACAGATCGAAAAAATTATTTACGGTTATGTTGCTAAAGGAGGACTTATTGAGCGTCTTTCAAAAGTTGAGGAGGATTTATTCGGAAGGAGTTTACCCGGAACAATCGCTGAACGACACGCAGCTATATTGAATTTCCTCGAAACAGGAACTGACGAACAGCCCTCTATGATTTTTAAGCTCGGAGTTGCTGAATGGGTTGTTGACAAAAAAATAAGAGCCTCTGAAGCAGCCTCAAAAAGGCTTGAAGACCTCGAAGTAAATTTAACCGGAGCTTCACGAAACGGTAATCCTATCGTAATGAGAGTTGAAAGTTTATTGGCAACCTTAATCATGGATCCCGTAACTTCTGTTCCTGTAAATTTACCGGGAAATACCGTCATGAAATTCCGCTTTATGGACGAATTAAGCCCTGCGATTTCAAAAGCCGGAGATTTTGTCAGACTTGAATTAACAAGCGATTTAATCGTAAATCAATGTCTTGTAGCTCCCGCAGGTTCACTATTAATAACTCAGGTCAGAGAAGTTAAACGTCCCAGAATGTTCGGTGTTCCCGGTGAAGTGAGATTATCGTTTGAAGAATTAAAACCTTTAGGGCCTCAAAGACCTCTTGTATATATCGGAGATGCTTCACAAAAGGCGATTAAAGAAGCTCGTAAGGCAGGAGACAGAGGAGAGGGTGCAATAGTTGGAGCAGGTGCTGTGAGTATTGCTGGTGCTGCGTTGTTAGGGCCTTTAGGATTAGTAAGCGGTGTATTTATTCGAGGTAACTCGATAAAAATTGCTGCCGGTTCAGTAACGTTCTTGGAAACTTCAGGAGATTGTGTGGTGTCGTCTTATCCGATTCCGATAAGTTTGCAGACTGCTTCAAACACGACTTCAGCACCTCAGGATAATTCGTCAAATTCATCGCAATCAACAGAGGATTATAACCCTAACAGAGATACGATAATAAAACGAGATGTTTTTAACAGGAATGCTTACGGTGAACCAACAAATTCAGGATATGTAGGAGGTGGTACAGGTGGCGGAGATTTTGAGCTTCCCCCTGAACAGCAAGTTAATTAAGCGAATTATTTTGTTACCCGTTATGATTTTATTAGCGGGTAATTTTTTTGGTTCCTCTGCCTTTTCAGCTGAAACAAATCCATACGATGAAACAATAAAAATTTTAGAACGCCGAACTTCAACTCATTGGGGACAGGATTGTTTTGTATGGATTGTAAATTATCCTGAAGAGTTAACGGACTCATGGGTTGAAGCTGAAGCAATAAGAGCAGGAATGAGTGATGCCGAACGTGAACGTTTCAGAAAAAATTTCATTTCGGATTTAAGACTTGATAATTCAGAGACGTTTTTAGTTAGTGTATATTCATTTGGCAACAGACCGATAAATTTATCGCCCGTTAATGAAAATATTTCGTTACTATCTTCATCAGGGGAACGAATTAAACCCTTAAAATATGATTCGTCGCTTGATAATCCTGCTGCCGGAGTTGTTCAGGGGCTTGTATTTTTTCCAAAACAGATTAACAAGGACTATGTTATCGGGTTAAAAGGAATGGGAAGAAGCGAGCGAATTTTTTCGTTCACTCAAACTGAAACTCCTGCACCTGTTAAAGAGGAAAAAAAACCCGAAGTCGTTGTTGTAAATTTACCCAAAAGACAACCCAAGAAAAAGCCTGAACCTGTTAAAGAACCTGAACCGCCTCCGCCTCCGATGATCCCTCCGAAGCCGATTCAGCCTTTATTTCAAGATACATCGAGCGACATGGAAGATTTTGTGAAGTCCGTTAAAAATAATAATGTCCCTTCGCAAAAAATTGACACGACGGTTAAGACTTCACGACCTTCAAATATTGATAATGCTTATACAAGCCGAGAAACAGTTTTGAGGAAATTTTTAATGCTGTGGGCTGATAATTCTCCTTTTGAAATGTACGAAATGTTATCGGACACGTCAAAAAAAGTTATTTCACGTGAAAATTTTGCTAAGGAGGTTTCAAAAGCATCTGACATCAGAGCAGGGCTTAAAAGCGATTACAGGATTGATTGGGTAGGTGAAGAGCGGGCGAAAATTATTACAACACATAAAACTTTAGTCTTCAAGTCCGTTTCAACACGTACACTAGGAATAACCCGTGAAGGCGGGGCATGGAAAATTATTTGGTAAGGAGCAAAAATATGGAACACGAAAAAAAATATATCGAAGAAATTTTAGAGTTTTGCGTGAGTTTAAGCCGTAATATGGTAATCAGCGGCGCAAATCTTGAGAGAGTTCATTTAGCGAACGAATTTATTTGCAAGTCTTACGGTTTGAAAGATGTTAGCGTTTATTTGTTGAGTACTCATATTTCGTTAAGTGCTTACGATTCTGAAGGCAATTACGCTTCGAGGCAAGCCTCAATCCCTGCTGCCGGAATTAATTTAGAGCGTCTCAGAAGCCTTAATCAACTCTCTTATAAAATCGCTGAAATAACTCCGAATCCTAAAGTTCTTAATCAAATGTTATCAAGAGCAATGCAGGTGAGAGATTATAGCGATTGGATTGTATTAATTGCCCGTATAGTTTCGATGTCATGTTTAAGTTTCATGTTCGGAGGAAGTTTCAATGATTTGATTGCTGTAGCGGTTGTAACGGCGTTGATACATTTTTTGATGACTGCATTTGAACACAGCGGTTTAGACAGGCTTGTAATTAATGCTTTAACGATGTGGATAGCAACATCAGCGGCGATATTTTTTGTTTATACCGGAGTTGGAAGTAATTTAGCGGCGATTTTAATAACGGTTTCGATGATTGTAATTCCCGGTATACCGTTAGTTAATGCTATGAGAAATCTTTTGTGCGGACATGAGATTAACGGAATTTTGCAGATGTTGAAAATTTTCATAGAGACTATGGCGTTGGCAATGGGAATTTTTGTAGCAATGGTAACTTCGGGAGGATTTGCGATGATTAAAACCGGTGAAGCAGTTTCGTTAGACCCGTCTTTGCTTGTGGTATTATCATTTATAGCATCAATAGGTTTCGGAGCAGTATTCAAAATTCCTCCGAAAGATTTATGGTTAGCAGGACTTGGAGGGGCATTAACGAGAATTTCATTGGTGTTATTAACACCCGTAGTTCCGAACAGGTTGTTATTCATGACAATTTCAGCGTTAGTTGCGGCATTATACGCTGATTTTTGGGCGGTAAAACGTAAACAGCCTTCAACATATTTTGTATATCCTTCAATAATCCCGTTAATTCCCGGAGACTTATTTTTTTACGCAATAGCAGGTCTGTATGCCGGTAGTCATAATATAGTTGAGACAAACGGAATAAATTGTTTATTATCGCTTTCAGGATTGAGCATAGGGTTTGTATTAAGTTCAGCGGTATCGCACCACATACGCAAAAATGTTTACAGGGCAAAAAATTTTAATTTAAGTTTAAGCGAAGGAGAGAAATAAAATGACAGAAAGATATACGACAGGAAATACAGCTCTTGATATGGAGTTGCCGTTGCTGACGACGGAAGAACTTTCAGAGCTTGCGAGACTTGCAAAAGGGTTAAGGCTCTTAAGAGAGTACGATTACAATGATGACAGTTGGGCGGACGCACCTTTAACACCTGAAGAAGAGGCTCAATTAGAGGAAAGTCGTAAAGATTTTGAGAAGGGCGAATTTTTAACTTTAGAACAATTATTAGCAGGACTGTAGAGGATATAAAATGTGGACTGTAATCGCAGGTAAAAATGTCAGGCGTAGGCTGGAGCGAATACCTAATCCAGACAGAACAAGGATAGTACAAGCAATTCGTCAGTTGGAAAATGGATATGAATTACTAGACATAAAACCGTTGCTTGGTCAACCGTATCATCGTCTGAGAGTTGGAAAATGGCGTTTAATAATGGACATAAATAACGATGAAAAATTTATATTTATTCGTTCGTTAGATACACGCGGTGATGTATACAAAAAATGAAACTTAAATTCAAAATCTCAAAGGGAAAAATTTTATTGGGGCTGTTATTTATCGGCCTCGTTATTTTGGTTCAATATGCCATGCGCGATATGAATCTCGATATTGATTTATTGCGTGAAAGCCTTATGAAAATGCCCGGTATGGTCATGGAAAATATAAATTTTTCACGTGAAGTTTCAGGCGATATGTGGCGCGTCAAAATTCCTTATCTCGAACGTGAAGGTGAGGCTATTAATGTTAAATCCCTTGACGTTAAAAGAGAGTTAAGCGGTGATAAAGGCGAATGGACTTTCTTCGGAAATAACGGAACTTATTCAAACGATGAAAAAATCGCTACCCTTAACGGACTTTCAGGCACTCTCAGAAATGAAAACAGAAATTTTATACTTGAAAGCCCTAAACTGAATTGGACTGAAAAAAATAACACTTTCATTTTTCCTGAAGGACTTATAGTTTATGATGAGGAATTTTTATTACGTACTCCTACTGCAAGCATGGATAACTCCGGCGTGATATTATTACAACAGGGAGGCGTAATCCAATGGCTAAAGCCTATAAAAACAAAAAAATAATATTTTTGTTCGCATTAATAATTATATCTTTACATAACGAAAAAATTTTTGCGGCAGATTTTGAGGATTATTATATTAACGAATATCAGGAAATTGAACAGGAAACTGTTCCTCCTGACAGAGTAACTCTTAATGCTGACAGAGTATCTTTTAACGATGAAACAGGACAGGCATTCGCTGAAGGTAACGCCGTCTTAAATTACCAAGACACTCAAATCATGGCCGAAAGAATCGAATATGACGCTGACTCTCAAAAAGTTCAGGCAATGCCTCTTCCGGGTCAACAGGTTTTATTGACAAACGGTACTCGAACTATTAAGGGCGATAATCTTGATTATGATCTGAACAGCAGAGAAGGAGTTTTAAGAGGAGCGGTTTCAAATGTCGCTGTCGGTGAAGACGGAGGAATGCTTTATATTTACGGTACTGAACTTAACGTTATTCCTTGGGAACTTGCCGAAGAACGCGGGCTTGTTAAAGGTACTGCCGAAGATTTTATAATTCAATGGCGTGATGTCGTTTTAACAACCTGTTCTCTTGAACACCCTCATTACAGATTAGAATCAAAAGTTATAACATTCATTCCGAACAAAAAAGTTATCGCAAAAAAACCTAAAGTATATTTGGGAAATACATATTTATTCACAGCGCCTCTTGATTATGTAGTGCAGTTAAAACGAAGGGCTGTAACATATTCATTTTTACCTTATTTTCAACGAAGCTCAACCAGAGGTACAGGATTGGGAATTACAGGCACGATCGGTTGGGATACAGGTTCAGCGTCTTTAGGTTTGTCATGGGCAAGTAAAGCGGGCTTGGAATTTATGGTTGAACTTGAACAGGAAATTGATAATCATTTTTCGATTTTAGCAGGCGTTGAACATTCTTGGGACGATTCGTGGCGTGATAGAGTGTGGAGACCCTATGCTTCGTTAATATATCAAAATAACGGCTGGACAGCTCGATTAAATTGGAGCAAAAACGAATATATTGATGACCAAAAAAACAGCACTGAAGAATTTAAGGGAAGATTGGAACGCAAACCCGAATTTATAATCACTTCACCTTATTTTAAGAGTTCAAATTATTCATGGGCTGTAGTTTATGCGGCTTACGGAAGTTTCAGAGAGAATATTTACGGTCAACCTGAAGGCTCTAATATTGCGCGTTACGGATTAGGTTTCAGAAATTACTTTGAGAAATTATTAGACGAAAAAAGAGATATAGAATTATTTTCAGACAGTCAAGGTGCTGCATGGTTCTATGACAGCAACGATGCTGACCATGAAATGCTGAGGAGTTTTACTGGATTACGTTATAAAATAGGAGCGTTTGAATTAGGAACAGGATACGAACGGCAATATATTTGGGGTGAAAGTCCCATGCACTGGGATCAATTCAAGAAACGAGATAGGATTCACCAAAAAATCAGATTTCCTTTAGGACGTGAAGTTTATACGTCATTAAGAGGAAGTTATGATCTTGATGAGGATATGATTGACGAAATTCTTTACAGCATTCAATGGGTAACAGACTGTATGGTGTGGGATTTGCATTACAAGAACGACAGGACGTTAAACGGAGATGACAAAATAGGTTTATCATTATCAATAAATGCGTTTCCAAACTCGCAGGCTTCATTCGGTCAGAAACTCGAAGTTGATCCGTTTGTAAGACCTCGTGAGATTCCTAAAGACGACAAAAAAAATTAGAAAGCAGGTAAAAAAATTTATGTTATTACTTTGTTATATCGACGGAAAATTTGTTAAACCTGAAGAAGCGGTTTTGCCTATTTCAGATTTAATTATTCAAAGGGGTGTAGGAGTTTTTGAAGCTCTTGCCTCAATCAATCTCAAGCCTTTAATGCTTACACCTCACATGACGAGATTTATTAACAGCGCAAAAAGTTCTTGCATAGTTAATATTCCTGATGTCGAATTTATGAAAAATATAGTTCGTGAAGGGATTAAAAAAGTCGGCCGTGATGTCAGAGTCAGGACGTTTTTAACTGGCGGAGATGCTTTTGACGCTGAAAAAGGTTGTTTTGAATCTCCGAGATTTTTTGTTTTGTTTGAAGATCCCGGATTTATTACGCCTGAAGAATTTGAGAAGGGCATGACTCTTGAGCCTATCAGAGCAGGAAGAGATGACCCCGCAGTTAAGAGTACGAACTACCGAATGACGTTCCAACTTCCCGCAGGCGCTAGCGACGTTTTATATTGTCCTAACGGTGAAATAACTGAAGCAGGACACAGCAATTTCTTTTTGGTACTCAAAGACGGTACAATAGTTACGGCACCGTTAAACCGTGTCTTAAAAGGTACAACGAGAATGGCTGTTATGGAATTATTAAAAGAGGAAGGCTTTAATGTCGAAGAACGTTGTCCTTTATGGCCTGAACTTTCGAGCGAAAAAACTTCCGAAGCATTTATAACAGGAAGCATTAAAATGGTTGTGCCCGTTGTAAAAATCGGAGGAATTACAATCGGAGACGGCAGGCCGGGAAAAGTTACGAGAAAAATTGCCGAGCTTTACAAAAAGCATATTGAAAAATGGCTTGAATAATTTTGTTAAATTGTTAAAGTGAAAAATCTTTAGGGTTTTTGCTCTGAAGTTTTTGATATAAAAATTTTAATCAGGAGGTTATTTTATGGAACAGATTCGTTCTTTATCACAGTTAATTGAAGAGGCTGCAAAACTTTGTGCAGAGAAGGGTCGCAAGAGAATTTCAGTAGCAATGGCTGAAGATGCGGGACTTATTTCAGCAATCGAAGAAGCCCGTAAAATGGGTCTTGTTGATGCTACACTCGTCGGCAATCCTGAGAAAGTTAAAGCCTGTATCGCAGAAGCAGGAGCTGCTGAAGCAAATTATCACATTATCCCCGAAACAAACGAAGCTGCTTGCGGTATTGTTGCTGTAACGGAAGTTTCATCAAAGCGTGCTGACATTTATATGAAGGGTCAGCTTCATACGGATCATTTCCTTAGAGGAATGCTCAATAAAGAAGTCGGACTTCGTGTAGGCAAGAGAGCAATTTCACATTGCTATTTCCATTCAATTCCGGGATATGACAGAGTAATTTTCATAGCTGACGGAGCATTTAACATGTATCCGGATTTGAAAATGAAAGCCGACATCGTACAGAACACGGTAAATTTTGCACGTTCACTCGGAGTAGAGACACCGAAAGTAGCATGTTTAGCAGCAGTTGAACTTGTTAATCCCGATATGCCTTGCACGCTTGACGCAACAGCACTTGTCCAAATGAATCAGAGAGGACAAATTAAGAATTGTATCGTTGACGGTCCTTTAGCACTTGACAACGCAATCGACGAGGAAGCAGCAAAGATTAAGCACATTAAATCAGCCGTTGCAGGCCACGCAGATGTACTTTTTGTTCCTCAGATTGAAGTCGGAAACGCCCTTGCGAAATCAATCAGCTTCTTTGCAAAGGGAAGCGAGACAGCAGGATTAATCATCGGTGCGGCAGCTCCTGTAGTATTAACAAGCCGTGCAGATTCACCGAGAGCAAAATTATTATCAATCGCCGGTGCTGTAATGCTTGCTCATCATCAGGGCTAAGAAAAAATTTTTGTAATGTTAAAAGACAGCAGGGGAATAAAAAATTCTCCTGTTGTTTTTTATAAAAAAGGGCATTAATTTTTCCCCTTAATAGCTCCTATCGACATTAATAATAAAACAATTCCGAATGCTCCGATGTTACAACCGCTGCTCGAAATTTTTTCCTGAGAATCAGATTCAGAATTTGCTTCGGTTGAATATTCAGGTTTAGCTAAGATTACAGGTTCGTAAGCTGTATCAGTTCTTAACCATGCCGACACAATAACGTTAAAATCTTCGGGTGATGTTGAAATTTCTTCACCGTTGCGATTTGCAAACAATGCGCTGTCATCATCGTCATTAATATTCGCACCGTTCAGCGGAAGTGAACGCCATAAAAGTTTTGAACCTACAGGAACATTTTTATCGAGCGACACTGTGAAATCGTGTATTCCTTCATCAGTAACTTCAATTTTAGGAAGCATAGCCGCAACGATATAGCCGTCATTTTTGAAGCCTGTTAAAATTTCCTCGTTCAAAGCTGAATCACCTCGTTCGGTTATTAGTGTGTCAATTTGATTTTGTTCGGATTGTTGATTTTCCTGCGTATCAATTTCATTATTGCCGTTTTGATTTTCATTTTGCGATGTGTCTTTTGTCGGTGATGATGAATTTGATTTCGATGAATTTGAAGTTGTCGAACTGTCAATAACAGTAAGATAAAATCCCTTTTGAACATAAGTTCCATAAGGAGTATAAGCTCTGAAATAGTGCACATATTTATTAGCAGTATATAGAGGCGTACCGCTTAAAACTCCTGAAGGCGATATTGTTAAACCTGACGGTAAACCGTTTCCACCCTCAAAACACCACACAAAAGAATCTGATCCTGTTGCTTTCAATGTCTTGCTGTATTTCTTACCGACTTTTCCGCTCGTTAAAGTTTGGCCAGTTGAAATTTTCAAATTGTCGTAAACTGTCAGAGATATATATTTGTAAACAGAAGCTCCTGCTTTGTCCTTCAAAGTTGCTTTAACTCTGAAAATTCCTGCTGCTTTCGGAGTACCTGAAATTTTTACGGTAGTACCGATTAATGATAGCGATAAACCTTTCGGCATTGTTCCGCTTTTCGATAACGTTACATCACCTGACCTGTTAGGGAACGAAATCGAAAAACTTGTTTCAAATTTTTTTCCGACTGTCATGTTATAAGCTTGTGCAGAATTTTTTTCGTTGCCTCCGACAGTAAGCTTCAAATTTTTATCAACATACGTTCCGTAAGCATTGATCGCCCTAACGTATACAGTGTAATTTCCCGTACAGGCAGGTGTACCGCTCAAAACTCCGTCCGAAGTAAGCATTAAGCCCGGCGGTAATGAACTTCTAGCACACCATGCTATATCAGTTGCACCTGTTGCCATTAATTTTGCCTCGTAATTTTTTCCGACAGTTGCGTTGCTGAGAGATTCGGTAGTGATTGCCAGACCGTCAGTTATTTTCAACGAAAAATTTTTGTCAGTATATCCGCCGTAAGCATCAAGAACCCTAACATAAATCGTAGAATTATCGCTTGCGTGAACAGGCGTACCGCTCAAAACCCCTTTCGATGAAAGAGTTAAACCAGCGGGAAGAGTTGACCTTGCTAACCACATATAAGACGTTGCACCCGAAGCCTTCAAAGTAATTTTATATTTTTCACCGACAGTAGCGTCTGACAGTGAAGCCGTTGTAATTTTCATGGTACCTGTAACATTGAGCGTAAAATTATTCATTACTTGAACGCCCTGTTTGTTTATGGCTTTGACATCAATATAAAACGTTCCTGCTCTCTGAGGTGTACCGCTTAAAATTCCCGTTTTTGAAAGCGTCAATCCTGCGGGAAGAGTTGAAGTAGCAGCCCAAGCACTTCCTGAAGGTAAATTATTTCCCGTTAGCTGAGTGCTGTAAGCTGTACCGACTTTAGCTTTCGGCAAACTTTTTGTTGAAATTTGAGGGTCTCCTACTTTAACAACAATCTTAAATTTTTTCGTATCCGAACCGATTTTATTAGTTGCCTTAACCGTGAAATTATAAGTGCCTTTTGTAGTCGGAGTGCCCGAAAGCTCACCTGTATTTTTGTTAATTTTCAAACCGGGCGGAAGGCTCGATAAAACGGTAATGCTCCAAGTTGGTGCAGGTGTTGCATCAGCATTGAAAGTAACGCCTGAATATTTCTCGTAAGTGTAACCTGTACTTGGAATTGAAGTTGTAATTATTGAAGGTTCTTTGCAGACATTGAGCGACAAAGTGTTTGAAACAGAGCCCAATTCATTTTTCGCAGTAATTTTTAAGGTGAAAGTCCCGTGTTCGGTCGGAGTGCCCGAAATTTTTCCCGAACTTGCATTAATTTCCAGACCTATCGGAAGTCCTGAAGCAGTCCATTTTGTAATTTTTCTTCCTGAAGCCTTAATCGTTACTGAATAACTTTTATCAATCGTAGCGTCTTTAATTGATGTTGTAGTGATTTTCGGTAATTCGTTTGCCTCATAAATATCAAGAATCAAAGTTCTGGAATCTTCACCGACAGAATTTTTCGCTCGAACTGTGAAAGTGAATTTACCTGATTGAGTTGCAGTACCTGTAATGCTTCCGTTTTCGTTGATTTTCACACCTGAAGGAAGCGAACCGCTTTTTTGACTCCATGTAATAGGCTCTGAGCCTGTTGCAACGAGTGAGAAATCAATTTTTTTCGTGATAGGCCATTGAATGAGGTAATTATTTTCGATTGTAATTGAAGGAGGAATATCAGTTTGCGGAGGTTCTTCGCTCGTTTCGGTTATATCCCCGAAAAGTTTATCTCCATCGCCGTCATATCCGAATTGCTCTCTTGTTATCCCGAAAAGCTTAATATCTTCCCACTTGCTTTTATCAGTCTGATTAATCAATTCAAAATGAAGATGAGCCGGATATGAATTTCCTGTATTACCTAAATAAGCAATAAAATCTCCTTTATTCACTCTGTAAACTATATTCCCATTTTCGTCCGTTTGTTTGAATGTTTCGAGAGGTGCGCAATCTTGAGAATAGAAATGTCCCATTATGAAGCGATAATTCTCTCCTCCGTCATCAGGTTCAATTATTATATGATGGCCATAAGCTTGGGAGTAATCTTTATTTGTATCATGACCGTATGGACATGACGCAGTAGCGGTTGATAACTTCATCGTTTCGTCCCAAAAATTGCTGCATATAATTTTTCCGCTTGTAGGTGCATAAAGTTTATTGCACTTAATGGAATAATCGCCCCTTGTTCCAACTCTGGGAACTGTAACAAAATCAACGGCATATCCTCCTTTAAGTGTCGCATGAGATTTGCCGCTGAAAGGGTGATTCGCAAATATTTGAAGTTCAATTTCTTTTCCCCAAGGTTTCAACCAATTTTCAGGAGAAGCCTCTGCCCCGTTAGTTAATATTGCTAAGCAAGATAATATTAAAAAAAACGTTAAAATTTTTCTCAGCATAATTAAAATGCCTTCTTTTCGTTCTAAAATTATTCGTGGAAATATAAGTTTTATTATTTTCGCACAGATTTTTAAGTTTGTCATTCTGAATTTTTGATGTTTGATATGGTAAAATAGGGGCAGTGGTGAGGGAGCTAACTAGACCCCTACATATCGTTAGTTACACCCGAACTAACGGGTAAACCATTCTATCATTAACAGAACAGTCTTAACGAACCAGTAAAAAGCAACGGCGATTTTATCAATCC
>CALBPU010000142.1 GCA_937899395.1 uncultured Fretibacterium sp. | reverse complement strand
TGGACAAGCTCATAAAAATATTTGCAGATACACAGCTTTTTTATAAGACTGATCCAGTTTTGATAGAAGCTGTGAAATTTGGCAGGCAGCACACGAAGCTCTATCAAGCCGCCGACTATCCAGTATTGCCAGAAATTCCCCCAAAACTTGGTGCAGCTTTTACTGTAAATTCAAGGAGTTTTCAGACGGCTATAAAATTTCATCAAGAAATGTCAGATAAAAAAATCGCTGTATTAAATTTTGCTTCGGCAACCCATGCCGGCGGAGGAGTATTAAGCGGAAGCCGGGCACAGGAAGAATGTTTATGCCGGTGTTCAACTCTGTACCCTCTGATTGATCGAAAATGGCTCAAGGAAAGTTATTATATTCCGAACAAGAAAAACTATAATTTCAGACATAATGACGCTTGTATTTATTCAGAGGGCGTTGTTATTTGTAAATCCGACGCCGACTTTCCTGAAAGATTAAATCAAGAGAATTTCGTCACTGTTGATGTGATTACATGCGCCGCTCCTGATTTGAGAAAACGCTCCCGATGTGATATTCAGGAATTATTTAATATTCATACTCAAAGAGCTAAGCATATATTACATATTGCTGCATTGAATGGCGTTGATATTCTCGTTACGGGAGCGTTCTGCTGCGGAGCTTTTAAGAATAATCCCAATTTGGTAGCGGAAGCATGGAAGGAAGCCCTTGAAACTTATCGATACAAGTTCGATTATGTTATTTTCGCTGTGTATACAAGAGAACACGAAATTGATAATTTCAGGGCATTTAATGAGAGATTTAATATAAAATAAATAAAAGTGTTTTAATCAAACTCCTTATCGATGAATATTTTATAAAAATTAGTAACGTGTTATCATAACTAATAAATTTTATCGAAAGGAGTTTGAAATTAAATGTCTATTGAACTTATTATTGATCCGGAATTTAAAGCATTAATTCCGCCGTTGACTGAGCGTGAATTAAAAAATCTTGAAGATAGCCTTATTACTTATGGCTGCATGGACCCTCTCGTTGTTTGGGATAGAATAATTATTGACGGTCATAATCGTTATGAAATTTGTCGTTCCAGAAATATAGAGTTTAAGCTTCACGAAATGAATTTCGAATCACGTGATGAGGCTATATTATGGATATTACGTAATCAATTATCACGACGTAATCTTAACGATTTTCAACGCATAGAAATAGTCCGTAAGTGTGAGAAAGAAGTTAAAGCTCAGGCAAAAAAACGTCAAGGAACACGAAATGAACTTAAAGAACATTCCGGACAAATGACCGGAATGTTAAAGAAAGGTAAAGAATCACGCGATGAACTTGGAGCTATGGCAGAAGTATCAGGAAAAACATATGAACGTGCTGTGAAAGTTATTGATAATGCTCCTGAAGCTGTTATTGCCGCTGTGCGCAAAAAAGACCTTTCAATCAATTCAGCTTATAGGGTTACTAAGATGTCCCATGAACAACAAGACGAGGAACATTTTGGATTAACTAGAAAAACTTTTGTCTTGGCTTTAGATTATTTTGATAGAATTCTTTCAAAGACTATAGTCTCATCTTTTGAGGATATAAAGCAAATTTCTATTTTATGTGTTATATTAGCATCGAAATTCCAAGAAAATGGTGTCAAAGGAAAGAAAGTTGAAAATCTTTCATTAGGAACTTCAATTAATTATGCAGCTGATGAATTATTTATATTAAGATTGTTAAATTATGATTTATTTTCTTTTACTTGTTATGATTTTTTGAAGGATATACTTTATACAGGGTTTTTATTTAACGATGAAAATTTCTCTCTTAGAAAAATGGATTTAATTTATGAAAAAATAGAAGATATGTTATATTTTTTTTCTGAATCTAAATATTATATTGAATATACTCATAAGGAAATAGCAATTTCAATTATAGGATTAATAAGAGAAAGATTAGGACTTCCTGCTTTTAGTAATAATTTTCAAATTGTATTTATGAATGAAATTACCAATATGCATAATTATTTGAGTTGCTTAAATAGGCTTAGAAAGATATTTAAATTTAAGGAAAATGCTAATACTAAAAATAATATTGCAAGTACTCAATCTGATTCTACCACTGAGAGTAATTCTGATAATAATTCAGATAATATTACTGAATTTATTTCAGGTTATAATTTGAATAATAATTCACAAAATAATATTAAAAATTGTCCCCAAAAAAATTTGATTCCAATGAAATAATAATAATATTAATTTATAGTAATAGGTAATTTCTATTAAATGAAATTGTATTAAATAATTATTTATAATGCATTTATCATTTTTTTGTATTAGTATATTAACCTATTTCAAGAAATATCTCATTTAATTTTTAGAATTATTATAATAATAGATAATTCATAATAGAATTATTGATATATCTTTAAAATTATTTTTAATATAAATGTTATGGAGATTAGCTTTATTTTTATTAAATTATAATAATGATACATATATTAAAATTATATTTTATTATTATATATTTTTATATTATATATTTTGATGATTATTATTTGAGTATGAAAATTTTTTATACTTCATTCTTATAA
>CALBPU010000141.1 GCA_937899395.1 uncultured Fretibacterium sp. | reverse complement strand
TCGTCAAATACATTTCTTTCACCTCCTTCAAAAACAGATTAGCAAATTTTTAACTAATGTCAAATCGGAAGCGGCGTTTCATCTCACGACTAAAGTCGCGAGTGTTCACGCCGGGGGTCATAAAATTTTTACCTTCCTGCTTCAATTTCCCCGATTTTTTCCTCAAAGCCGTATATAGTCGGGTCTATTGTCTCCACTGTCTTGTTAAGTTCTTTCATAAACCTGAAATTTCTGTTTCTTGGAAGACGATTTGCAAACCTCTTAACCTTCAATAATGCCTGCAAATAATTTCTCTCGTACTGTATCAATAATTTCGCTGCCATTAAAGCACTCGGATTTGATTCATCAAAAAATAATTTTGCCATTTCCAAATTCTCTTCAATAGACATTTCATCATACCAAATTTCTGCTAATATCTTCTTGAATTTCCCGCGATTTTTCCTGTGTGCAATTTTTCCCGCAGCATGGTTAATCCTTTCCATGTCCTCTTCAAGCATATAAAGAACAAATTCAGGTTTTAACGAAGGCAATGAATATTCCGCAATATAATCGGCTTCGTCCTCTATCAAAATTTGCTGTCGTAATAATTTCCCGTAAGACGGTTTTAGCTCTATTCTCGCTTCCTCTGAACCCTTCTTCATCAACTTCTTAAATTCTTTTCCTGTATTGAAAAACTGACTTTCAAATTGAGAATCTTTAAGCCACGTTACATAACCGGGATCAAAAAGTCCTTTACGTCCTGCTCGCCCTGACATCTGCAAAAATTCATTCTTTGAAATCGGCTTATATTGATAATAATTCACAAGCTGCGCAAAAATTACATATTGTGCGGGAAGATTTACTCCGAGCGAAAGAGCGTTTGTTCCGCACACAACATCAAGAAGCCTTTCACGGAATGCAGACTCCACTAACAATTTTTCTTTAGGCAGCATTCCTCCGTGATAAATTCCTACTCCCTTATAAAGGCTCGCAAAAATTCTTCTGACTTCTAAAATTTTCCCCAGTTCCTCTAAACGTTTAACTTGTTCAGGCTGAATCCTGCTTCTGTGTGAGGCTATTTCAGAGGCAAGTTCAATAACTCCCCTTTGAGAAAATAAAAATACTAATGCGTCATGAATATCATCTATATTTGCAGGCTTATCAGGAGTAAAAATTAATTCCGTAACTCTTTTCTTAGCAGAGTAAATTACAAAATCCCTTTGACATATTCCTGATAAATAATTCCCGATATTTTTTATATTCCCCAACGTTGCCGACATAACTAAAATTTGAGTGTCGAGTGAAGTGTTCTTTATTCCGTCAATATAGCTTCTTGCTCTTTCAGATTCGTTAAAAATATAATGAAATTCATCTATGATTAATTTTTGATGCGAGAAGTGAGAATATTTCATCGTGTAAATTTCCTGAGTGCAGCAAATTATTCCCGCTCCTTCGTTACGTTTGAAATCCCCAGTCTCTATTCCGACATCAAAACCCATTCGTCTTAAATCTAAATATCTTTCATTGCTTAATGCTTTTATAGGAGCTGTAAAAATTATTCGATTAGCTTCAGGGTTGTTAATTATTTCACCCTTGCGTGTTAAAAGTCCTGCCCATAAATAAGCTACTAAAGTTTTTCCTGAACCTGTCGGAGCTGATAACACAGCGTTTTGATCTTTAATATGATTAAAAGCACGGATTTGCCAGTCATAAAATTTAATTTTATCCAAAATTTGAAATGTCCCTTCGTGATATATAGACGGGCAGTTCATAAGCCGGGTTCTGTTTGATTAACGGCCATTTATCTAGTTCAATTCCTTGCGAAATGAATCAAGCGATCGTACCCTGAGGTCGGCGAGCAGCCTCAACCCTCGCTATTCGATCTTGCTTCGTATGGGGCTTGCAAAGCATGAAACTTACATTTCATCTGGTGGGCCATTACCCTTCACCTTTTCACCATCGCCATAAAAATTTAAGGCTGTATATTTTCTGTTGCGCTATCCCTCGGATTACTCCGGCCGGACGTTATCCGACATACTGCTCTATGAAGCCCGGACTTTCCTCCCAAAATTTCTTTTCGGCGGCCGTCTGAACTACCCATGAAAATATTTTAACATGAGGCGATTTTTTATCGTTAATGTAGTATAATTTACTTAAAATTAAATAATAAAAAAACGAAGGAGAAAATAATCATGTTATGCAAATTTCAGCGCAATTTGTTTCTCATAATAATTTATATAACTCTTGTAATTTTTATAACGGGCGGGTTACCTGCTAATGCTTATGAAAAAACTAAAAAATTTACAGGAAGCTATTTAACAAATTTTCATATTTATCAATTAGGCACTTATGAATTTGTAATGAAATTATACGGCAAAAATCTTCACGTTTCAGAGCCAGATTTTTATGACAATACTATGCAGTTAATCTTGAATAATGCCAGAGTTAAAAATATTTCGGCCATGAATTTATTAGCTGATAATCTTGCTCATTCCGTTCCGTTAATTTCGGATTTGAATATCGAAAATCTTTCGGACGATTTAGTTTCAATTATAGTTCGATCTAATTTTCCGATGAAATTTGAATCAGGTTATCAAAATTTTGACGGTTTCACTTTGAGAATTAAAGCTCTTGAAGAACCAAAAAATTTAATGGAAAATGCCTTCCTTCTCCCTCCAGTAAAAAAATCTATTCCAGCTCCCAAAAATTCATTGCCCTTCAAAGTTGAACAAAGAATTACTCTCGAACTTCGAGATGCTGAACTTCGTGATGTAATGAGAATGTTAATGGCTCAAATCGGTCGAAACGTAATTATTGATTCCTCATTTCCTCAAAATATTTTAATCACAATGAGCCTCAACAGCGTCCGAATTGATGAAGTTATGAGTTTTTTCATGAGGACTTACGATATTTCATGTTATATAGCAGGAGAAAATACTTTAGCGTTTGGATTGCAAAATAATCTCTACAAATTATCAGGCGAGAGAAAAATTCAGACGTTCAATATTTCGTATGCTGAAGCTGCCGATGTTGCTACGATGTTGAAAAATTTAGCTTCACTCCAAGACAACGAAATCACAACCGACACACGAATGAGAGCTTTATACGTAAATACTAATCCTGCGAAAATGGAAGAGGTTGAAAAATTAATTGCAAAAATCGACGTACCTGCTCAACAGGTAATGATAAGAGCGAGCATTTTTGAGTTTAACGATGACGCTACAAAGGCTGTCGAGAATGCTCTCGAAATTGTTTATGACGAATGGACACAGCTTGATATTTCACCCAGAGGCGGAATTGCTTACACTTATAACGATTTGCTTCGTGGAAAATCAACGGGAATTTCACGAACTATAACGGGAGCTTTAACGGCTCTTGAGGAAAAGGACAAGGGCAAAATTTTGGCTAATCCTTCCGTAATTGCTATGGACGGTCAACAGGCTTCAATAAAATTAACTCAGGATTATATTTACACTTCGGGAAAAGATGAAGCGGGAAATCTTGAAAGAGAGACTGAAGAAGTCGGCCCTCAATTAACATTCACTCCCAGAATCGAGAGAGACGGTTACGTGAGATTGAAACTTGAAATTAAAACGGGAGATGTTTTAGGCTTTTCAAGCAGCGGAAATTCCGAAAACGTTCCTATAACTTCCGACAGAAACGTTAAAACCGAAGTCAGAGTTAAAAACGGAATGCCTTTTGTAATCGGAGGGTTATTTCAGGATAATCATCATAGAAATGTATCAAAAATTCCTGTATTGGGAGATATTCCGTTGCTCGGTGAATTATTCAAGTACAGATATAGCGAGCATACTAAAACTCAGGTTGTTATGGTTATAACTCCTTATATTATTGAAAGCAGGTAAAGTGTTATATAATAAACAATTGCAAAACTTTTTTAAGTTCAGGAGGCTTAAATTTAATATGGCACAAGTAGCAGATACTACTAGCTTTTATGTCGGATTAAAATTGCGTTGGCAAGATGCAATATGGGAAATAGTTGATTATGATCATCATAAAATGGGACGCGGCGGCGCTGTTGTCCGAACAAAATTACGTAACGTTGAAACCGGTTCGATAGTTGAAAACTCGTTCAAACCCGGCGAAAAATTCGAGCGCATAATTTATGAGGATAAACCCGCCCAATATTCATACAGAGACGGTGCAGATTATGTCTTTATGGATTTAGCAACTTACGAAGAAATGAGATTGTCCCCTCAAGTTTTAGGTGAAGCAGCAAAATATCTTGTTGACGATCTCGAAATTCAAATCGAATTTTTTGAAGGTAAAGTTATGGGCATCGAGCTTCCTAAGAGCGTTACAATGAAAGTTCTTGAAACTCCTCCGGCCTTCAAAGGCGATACGGTTACAGGCGGCGGAAAACCTGCGACACTTGAAACAGGACTTGTTGTAACGGTTCCGGTATTCATTGAACCCGGTGAGGATATTGTTGTCGATACTCGTACAGGCGCATATCTTGAACGTGCAAAGAAATAATTAATACATGCCTGACACTGACGGAAAACAAAACGAAAAGACACCTGATGCCGGAGCTATTCATATCTCCGAAGATGTTATAGTTGAGCTTGCCGGAAAAACTATTCAGGGCATTTCCCACATTAAAACAGCCGCAAAATTTGCCCCGAAATTCGGACGAGGTAAAAAAAACGGCGGTATTCGTGTCTCTGTTGATCATTCTCAGGGAGAAATTTCTGTTGATGCTTATGTCGTTGTGAAATACGGTCAAAGAATCCCTGATTTAGCTTGGGACGTTCAGGAAAAAGTAAAGGATAATTTAGAACGTTATACAGGTTATGAAGTTAAAGCTGTTAATATTAACGTGCTCGGAATTTATACAACTCCCGACATGAAAAATTTACAGCTGGAATTCGAAAAACCGGAAAATCTTGATGACGGAGATTAAAATATATTATGTATTATTTCACTTGGAAAAATACTCCCTGCGGAATCGTAAAAATTTCAGATAAATGCATAAAAAATTTCACGGATATTATTTTTAAATCCGGGCTGGATATTTGTAATTTATCGCTGAACAATAATAATAATAATTCAAATTTGACCGTTGTGATTTCCGGCGAAAATATAAAACCTGATTCTAAAATTAAAATCGAAGAACATTTACAGAATATTTTTAAGCCAATCGGGTTTAATACTTCCGTTATTTGGGTCGAACGTTCAGGAAGCTTCTCCGAAATTTTAATAAATCCTTTTACTTGGGGCTTTATCGTCTCATCAGCTGCAATTATTATCTGCGGAGGTCTGGATTCTTTTTTCTGGACTTCCTTTTGGGGGGCTGTAACTTGGTTCATCGTCAGAGTTCTGAATTATTTACCGGATTTAATTTATAAATTTAAACATCATGATTAAAAAAATTATTCACAAAGCTAAATTTAAAAATCGTCACCGCGCTCGTGAATTAGCTGTACAGTTTTTATACTCTGTTGATTTAAAGCCGGAAGAAAATATTAAAAGCGCTTTAGAACTATTTCTAAACATGGACGAAATTTCTATTAATGAATCTCAAGAGGTTAAAGAATATTGTAAAGAACTCGTATCAAATTTTTTTCTGCATAAAGACCAAATAGACGAAACTTTATTAAAATCCGTCACTAATTGGAGACCCGAAAGAATGGTAAACGTTGACAGAACTATTTTAAAATTATGCATTCTCGAAGCTTTCATAATAAAAAATTTACCGCCTCAGTCCGCTATTTCTGAAGCCGTGTCCCTCGCTAGCAATTTCGGCACTGAAAACTCTCCGCGCTTCGTTAATGGTGTGCTGGCTAAAATTTTACGCGAATATAAATCATGTTCTCAAGAATTTTAAAAGTTTTACCGTCTGATACATCCTGCACAGGATATATTAAATTAAGAAGCTTATTGAATTATTTTCAGGACTCCGCAAGCTTAGCCGTTGAAGATTTAGAGGGAAATACGTCAGAATTATTTAAAAAGGGGTTCGCTTGGATATTAACAAAATACGAAATTGAGTTTTTTTCCGAGCTTCCTAAAATTGACGAAGAGTTTATTTTAAATACTTTTCATGACCCAGAGCACGGCTTTAATTCGCTGAGAATCTTTCAGGTCGTGAAAAATAATATTTTAACCGCTCAAGCTAAAACATCCTGGATATTATTTAATTTAAATTCTAAACGCCCGGTTAAACCAGTTCAACATTTACCGGAATTGTTAAAACGCGATACAAAAAAAATTACGCCGGATTTTTATAATATTCCCGTAATTAATTCGGAGTCGG
>CALBPU010000140.1 GCA_937899395.1 uncultured Fretibacterium sp. | reverse complement strand
TGACTGGAGTTCAGACGTGTGCTCTTCCGATCTCCGGATAAACTTTCAAGGCAGAAATCTTCGGGGACAAAATCAACTCTTAATCCGTGATTTTTTAGTGCTGCCTCTGTTGCTGAACCTATTGCGGCAATTTTTGCTGTACCGATTTCTCTTATATCCCTATCGCTCTCTGATAAAAGCTCGAAAAAACTTTCAACCCCTGTTACGCTCGTAAAGCCTATCCAATCATATCCAGTTAAATTTTTTCCGTCTAAACTTCCCTGTAACGTTTGAGTTTTTATAGTGGGCATTAAAATTACTTCAGCGCCTTCATCTCTCAACATCTCCGCAAGCCTTTCACCACGTCCAGCAGGTCTTGTTATCAAAATTTTTTTGCCGTTAAGAGGTAAATTTTTTCGCCAATCCAAATTTAATTCCGCAACTTCTCCTACAACTATTACAGCAGGAGATTTAATTTCGTTTTCGATTACTGATTTATATAGCAATTTTAATTTTGTCCTTATAACTCGTTGACGGGCTGTTGTTCCGTTTTCAATTATTGCGCAAGGTGTTTCAGGGTTTAATGTCTGTAACAATTTTTCCTGAAGTTCTTTCGCATGTGCAACTCCCATTAAAAATATTAAAGTATTTTTATCGAAATCGGGAATTAAATTATTTTTGTCATGAGCCGTATAAATATTTACTCCTGAACAAAAATTTCTGTGTGTTACAGGTATTCCTGCATAAGCAGGTACTGACATGGCCGAACTTACTCCCGGGACAACCTCAAATTTCAATCCTGCATTAATTATCGCTTCAGCTTCCTCACCTCCTCTTCCGAATAAAAAAACATCTCCTCCTTTTAATCTAACAACATTTTTCCCTGATTTTGAATTTTCGATTATTAATTCGTTAATTTGAGTTTGTGAAATTTTATGTGAGCCTGAAATTTTCCCTGCGTCAATTTTTTCCGCAGTCTCAGGTATCATTGCTAAAATTCCATCACCGATTAATCTGTCATATATAACAACATCTGCACGCCTCAAAACTTCTGCGCCTCTCAACGTCATTAAACCGTAATCTCCCGACCCTGCTCCTACTAACCATATCATCTAATTAAAAATCTCCTTCGCTAATTTTTCGCCCAATATTTCAGCGTCTTTCCTGTGACCTTTAATAATTCCTCTGAAAAATCTTTTGTCATTCTCTTCAATATATAAACCCTTCAAAATTATTTCATCTCCGAAAATTTCAGCGTAAGCTCCTACAGGTACATTACAGCCTGCGTTCAATGCCATTGCGAAACTCCTTTCAGCTTTTGCGCAATCCTCAGAATTTTTATCGTTCACACTTTCAAGGTAAAAATAATTTTCGCCTTCTCTTCCTTGACACACTAATATTCCCTGACCCGGTGCAGGCATAATTTCATCGGTATCAAAAACTTTTGTTATTTTTTGTTCAAGCCCTAAACGTTCAAGCCCTGCGCAGGCCATAACAAGAGCATCTAAAGAATTTTCACCGTTATAGAGCTTGTTAAGCCTCGTGTTAATATTGCCTCTGACGGGAATAATTTTTTTCTCAGGATATAATTTTTCAAGCTGTAATTTCCGCCTTAATGATGATGTTCCTATTATATTTATATTTTCATCTCTCATTATTAATGCGTCAAAAGGTTTCGCTCGTTTTGAATACGCTATTAACGGTAAAGATTTGTTGATGTTTGACGGAAGATCCTTGAGACTGTGAACAGCTAAATCAATTTCACCGTTCATTAACGCCCTCTCAATTTCAAACGTAAACATTCCTTTTAATCCTGACGGGTCTGACGAAAAAGGGGACATGTTTTTGTCTCCTGAAGTTTTAATAGGCACTGTAATAATTTTTGCTTCCGGCCATGCTCTTAAAATTTCATTTTCAATTATTTTTGTCTGAGCTAGCGCAAGAACACTTCTTCGAGTTCCGATTTTGATTTCAAATTTACGCAAAAAATTTTTTCCCTCCTGTTATACTTTTCACAAATCATAAATTATAATCGGAGTTGAAAATTAAAATAATGCCCGAAGAATTAGATCCAACTACTGCTCTACTTGTATCTGAACTTTCTGCCCAAATGCTTCCGACTTTAACGAAGTCTTTAAGTTCTGCCGTTAGAGTTGAGGAAGTTGTTAATGCCATTGACAGAAGCAATATGATCTCTCAAGATTTGCGAGCTCAAATTGAGAAGGCTGTACGTTCCGGAGTTGATGAAGGAAGAGCAGGACGAAGCGTAATAATTCAAACAATAAGAACTGCGTTAGAAGAAATTTCAAGCTTGAGAAAAATTCTTGAGAGAATACCTGAAAATTTAGAGGCGGTCTTAAAGAATAACAAGCCTGATGATAATAATATAATTTTGCAGGAGCTTGCGAGAATTTCAGAACTTCTTAATGAATTGATAACAGGAATAACGACTTTCAGTCAGACTTACGCAAATGATAAAGTACAAAAAAATTCAGAGCTTGAACAAAAAGAACATCAAAATTTTGAACCGTTCAGCGATTCTCAAATATTAAGCGAAAATAATTCAAAACTTGATAAACTGATTAATTCTTCATTACCCGGATTAGAAGGACTTGTTAAAGCTCATGAGAAAACTCAAAGTTATGAACTCGAACAATTTTCACGGGAAATTTCGGCCTTGCATAAACAAAATAACCTCGCTTTAATTCACGAAATAAGAGAGGCAGTTAAACAGGAGCTTTCAAATTCATCGGAGGAAATTTCAGGGAGATTAGGCGATGAACACGGAGTAAGGAGCGCGAAAATTTCATTGATGATGAAAATTATAACGGGATTATCAGGAACGTGTGTAATTTTTGCGCTGATAATAATTTTTATGCTGATGTTCAGATGAAATATATTTGCACGGCTGAAAACGTTATTGTATAATAAGCACAACTCAGAGTTGTAATGAAAATTGAAAATATTAATTGTGATGGAGGCTTTCTATGATGAATGACTTGTACTCTATCGGAGAGATGGTTATAGATTTTATACCCGGAACTGAAGAAGCAAGCTATATAAGAAAGGCTGGAGGTGCTCCGGCTAATGTTGCTATTGCAGCCGCTAAAAACGATTTGAACGCTTCAATGTGCTGCAAAGTCGGCGATGATAATTTTGGCCATTTCCTTATGGATACTCTTGCGAAATATAATGTCGAAGCAGTTTGTAAAGAATTATGCAAGGAAGCTGTAACGACTATGGCATTCGTAACTTTATCGGCTAACGGCGAAAGGGTTTTCACATTTGCACGAAAGCCCGGAGCGGATATGATGTTAAGTGAAGCTGATGTCAGAGAAGAAGACATTAAGAACTCGAAAATAATTCATGCAGGCTCATGTTCGTTATCAGCTCAACCCGAAAAAGACGCTACGATTAAGGCAATGAAACTCGGAAGAGAATTTGATAAGCTGGTCAGCTTTGATATTAATTACCGAAACATAATGTGGAACGATGATGCTGAAGCATGTGTAAAGGCCGTTAAAGATGTCTTGAAGTACGTAGACCTTCTCAAACTTTCAGGAGAAGAGATTGATATGATGGGCGGAGAAAAAAATCTTCCCGTTCTCATGAAAGACTACAACATTTCAGTTATAATTGAGACACTCGGGTCAAAGGGTGCGCAAGCGTTTTTCGGCGATAAAATTATCAAAGTTCCTGGACAAAGAGTTCCTGCGGTTGATGCTACGGGCTGCGGAGATGCTTTTTGGGGAGCGTTTTTGTCGAAACTGAGGCTTGAGGGAGTTGAAAAAATTTCCGATCTCAAAGGAGAAATTATCAAATCGGCCATGAGTTACGGAAATATTTCGGGCTGTATTTGTGTTCAAAGCAAGGGAGCTATTGAAGCAATTCCGACTCGAAAACAGATCGAAGAATTTATCAGGAAAAATAATTTGACGGTGTAAAAAAATGTCAATCTGGAATGAAAAGTGCATAATTTCGCCCTCATTAATCTGTCTTGATATGTGCAATCTTGAAAGCCAGGTCAAAATTTTAGAGAAAAGCGGAATAAAAATGCTTCATGTAGATATTCTTGACGGTCATTTCAGTCCTTCAATGCCTCTTGGTCTTGATACGGTGAGACAGTTAAGGGCTAAAACCGATTTAGAATTTGATTGCCATATTATGGTAACTGAGCAGGATTATTTTGTAGATGAGCTGTTGGACATAGGAGTTCAGCAGCTCGTTTTTCACGCTGAAACTCAACCTCATATCGACGGAATGTTAAATCGTATTCATTCTAAAGGTGTCAGAGCCGGGGTGGCATTAAAACCTTCAACGCCTCTTTCAACTCTTGAATATGTGATTGAAAAATGCGATACGGTTTTGTTAATGTTAATAAATCCCGGTTACGCATTTGTTAAAGGTGAAAAACAAACTTCTTATGCCGAACGAAAGATTAAAGATTTAAAGGCAATGATAGAAGCAAGAGGACTGAATACAAAAATTGAGCTTGACGGAAGAATTTCGCCTAAAAATATTGAAGATTGGGGCGGAGGATTGGCGGATATTTTTGTAACAGGTTCAACATGTTTGAAGCGTGATGATTTAGAGGGAAGTTTTGAAGCGTTAAATTCATTGCGTGAAAAAGTTTTGAAAGGATAATTTTTTATAATGACGTTTTCTGAAAGATATTTGAAAGCTCGTACAGATGTTATAGCGGAACTCGATAAAACTTTAGCGAGCATTAAGCCTGAACAAATTGAGAGACTTCACGATGAAATTTTGAAAGCCAATCAGGTTTTCTTTGTAGGAGTAGGACGAGTAATGATGGCTCTTGAATGTATCTGCAAAAGGTTTGCTCATTTGGGAATTAAGGCTCATTGTGTCGGAGATATAACCGAACCTGCAATAACGAAGAATGATTTATTGATTGTAGGTTCAGGATCAGGAGGCTCATTATTTCCTTTAGGAATTGCGAAGAAGGCAAGAGCTGCTGTTGATTGCAAAATTTGTCATATCGGCTCCAATGCTAACAGCGAAATGAAAGACATCGCCGATTTTATGGTAAGAATACCGGTTCGGACAAAATTTTATCTCGAAGATGAAATAGATTCGTGCCAGCCTATGACGACGATTTTTGACCAGAGCCTTTTATTACTCGGAGACATAATCGCAAAAATGATCATCGAGGAAAAAAATATCGTAATGAAAGATTTATGGCAATATCACGCAAATCTTGAATAATTTGAAAGAAGAGATAAAGCTAGTGAATGAACATGAAATACTGAAAATCGTCCTAAATAGGTTAAATAGCCTAGAAAAACGATTAAATAACATGTATCTATCCTTAGTGATATTAATTATTGTGTTCGGTTTTCTGATTTCTGTTATATTCGTTAATAGCTTACAAAAATGAGAGGAGTAAAAATTTTGAGCGCAAAATCTGATTTAATGAAATATGCAGGAAGCCTTCAACAAGTCGCTTATGTCAGACCGATAACTTACACTGAAGGCCGAAGCAGCAATCTAAAAGCCTTTGATGTTAAAAACGGTAAAATTTCATTTAGAGTTCTTGCTGATAAATGTTTAGATGTGAGTGAATTTTCATACGGCGGAATTAACATTAACTTTTTATCAAAACCGGGACTTCAGGGACGTGGACATTACGATACTAACGGTGCAGAAGCTCAACGAAGCATTATGTGCGGATTATTTTTCACGGCAGGGCTTGAACATATCGGAGGGCCTTGCAATGTTAAGGGCGTTGACTATCCAATGCACGGAAGAATTAGAACAACACCTGCTGAACATTTATCGAGCGATGCTTTTTGGGTTGGTGATGAATATCATCTTAAAATTTCAGGTGAAATGCGTGAAGCGATGTTATTCGGAGAAAATTTAGTTTTGCGCAGGAGTATTGAGACCGTTTACGGCACAAAATCTTTCACGCTCACTGACGAATTTGAGAACGAAAGTTTCCGTGATGAGCCTTTAATGCTGCTTTATCATTTTAATTTAGGCTGGCCGTTCCTTAACGAGAACACGAAATTTTATATTCCTACAACAAAAATAACTCCTCGAAATTACGACGCTGAAGGACATGAGGACAGATATAACGTAATGGAAGCTCCGAAAGATAATGAGCCTGAATATGTTTTCCTTCACGACGTAAAATCAACTTCAAACGGAGATTCGGAAGCTATTGCGGTCAATCCCGATTTGAAACTCGGCGTTAAAATTTCATGGAACAAAAAATATTTGCCGCATTTCATGGAATGGAAATCTATTGCTTCAGGTGATTATGTCGTCGGACTTGAACCTGCAAATTCTCTTGTACATGGCCGTTCATGGTATGAGGAACACGGAAATCTTCACACTATCGCGCCGTTTGCAAAGGAGAAAAATGTTTTAACATTTGAAATTCTTGACGGTGAAGCAGAAATTGAAAAATCTGTTTCAGAGTTTAAGAATAAATTTTAATTTTTTATATGAGGTGATTTTAATTTGAAACGTTCTGAAATTAACAAGTGTATTAAAGAGTTCGAGGCTCTGTTGAATAAACATTGCTTTGCTCTTCCTCCTTTCCTGAGCTTCACTCCTGAAGAATGGGAAACAAAAGGCCATGAGTATGATGAAATTCGTGATAATGCTCTTGGTTGGGACATCACCGATTACGGCGAAGGCCATTTTGAGACTAAAGGTCTGTATTTAATCACGATTCGTAACGGCAATGTTCACAACAAAAAGTACACGAAAACTTATGCCGAAAAAATTATGATGCTCAAAGAAGGTCAAGTCTCTCCAAATCATTTTCACTGGAAAAAAATGGAGGACATAATCAACAGAGGCGGCGGAAATGTTGTTTTCAAATTATGGAATGCCAACAAAAAGACAGAAGAACTTGAAGATACTGACGTAAAAATTTTCCAAGACGGAAGAGAATACACAGTACCGGCAGGAAGCGAAATTATTTTGAAGCCCGGCGAATCTCTTTCATTATATCCGTATTATTATCATGAGTTCAGAATTCAGCCCGGTACAGGTTATGCAATAATCGGCGAAGTTTCAATGTGCAATGACGACAACACCGACAACAGATTTTATGAACCTCTCGGACGCTTCCCTACTATTGAAGAGGACGAAAAACCTTACAGGCTTCTTTGCACTGAATATCCTCCTGCAAAGGACTAAAAAATTGAAAGGAGCAAAAATATTGTGAGCGATTACGTTGTTACAATGGAGCACATCACTAAAACATTTCCGGGCGTTAAAGCTCTCGATGATGTTCATCTCCATTTACAAGCCGGAAGAGTTATGGCTCTTTTGGGTGAAAACGGCGCAGGAAAATCTACTCTCATGAAAATTCTTTCGGGAGTCTACACGAGAGATTCGGGAGATATTACGATTTTCGGCAAAAAAATTGAAGGCGACCTCAACACTAAACAGGCTCAAGCTCTAGGAGTTGCAATAATTCATCAAGAGCTTAATATGTGTCAGCATTTATCAGTTTCAGCGAATATGTTTTTAGGCCGTGAAATAATTAAAGGCGGAAGACTTGATAATGCGGAAATGAACCGTCAAGCCGTTGAACAGTTAGCTAAGCTTGGTATTCATGATATAGACCCTGAAGAATCCGTCGGAAATTTAACGGTAGGCCGTCAGCAAATGGTCGAAATCGCAAAAGCCCTTCTCATTAACGCAAAAGTTTTAGTTATGGACGAGCCGTCATCATCGCTTTCAAACGCTGAAATCACTGAGATGTTCAGAATTGTCCGTGAGCTTAAAGCTATGGGAACAGCGATTGTATATATTTCTCACAGGCTTCAGGAACTTCATCACATTGTCGATGATGTTACGATAATGAGAGACGGAAAATATATCACTGAAGGAAAATTTGAGGATTTCACAATGGATCAGATTATAGCTAACATGGTCGGCCATGAAGTCAAAAACCAATTCCCTCGTGAAAATGTTCCGAAAGGCAAAAAAATTCTCGAAGTTAAACACCTCAACGCAGGTAAACTTGTCCGTGATGTTTCGTTTGATGTCTATGAAGGAGAAGTGTTAGGATTTTCAGGACTTGTCGGAGCAGGCAGAACTGAAACAATGAGAGCTATTTTCGGTGCCGATCCTAAAGAAAGCGGAGAAATTTTGCTCGACGGAAAATCTCTTAACATTTACAGTCCCGGCACTGCAATTCGTCAAGGAATAGTTTTAGCACCTGAAGACCGTAAAAAGGAAGGACTTTGCACAAAACTTTCAATCAGAGATAACATCGCTCTTCCCAATCTTGATATTATTACTCTTGGAAGCCCGACAGGAAAAATTAACAAAAAAACTGAAAATGAAATGATTGAAAAGGGCAAAAGTTCTTTGACAATCAAAATGGCTCATGCTGACGTTGAAGCAGGAAGTCTTTCAGGCGGAAATCAGCAGAAGGTTGTTGTTGCGAAATGGCTTGCAAGACAATCGAGAGTAATAATTTTCGATGAACCTACAAGAGGAATTGACGTTGCAGCTAAAGTTGAAATTTACGAAATCATTAACGAACTCAAAAAGCAAGGTGTCGGAGTAATAATCGTATCATCAGAGCTTCCTGAAGTTATGGGAATTTCGGATCATATTGTTGTAATGTGCAACGGAAAAATCACGGGTGAAGTTGACCCGAGAAATACATCAGAAGAAGAAATTATGACTTATGCGACAATGTTCGGAGATAACGCCGCATAAAATTAAAATTTAGGAGAGGAATTTTTTATTATGGAAAAAAAGCGCAGTTTTCTTTCAAAACCCGGTGTTGCGTCAGTCGTAACGGCCTTTGTTGGTGTAGTTGTACTTATGGTTATATTCTGGCTTATGAACCCGAATTTCATGAGACAGAATAACTTAATGTCATTAGCTCGTTCAATTTGTCCTTATCTTTTAGTCGGTATCGGTCAGGGTATCGTTTGTATCACGGGCAACATCGATCTTTCAATCGGTTCAGTTTTAGGAATGTCCGCAATGATTTCAGCAACATTAATTTGTAACGGCATGAATGTTATTCTCGCAATAATCATTGACTTAATAGCTTGCTTGTTAGTCGGACTTTCAAACGGACTTTTAGTTGGAAAATTCAAGCTCCCTCCTTTCATCGGAACACTTGGAACGATGACAATATGCAGAGGAATTGCACAGATCGTCAACAACAACTACAATACGGGCGATATTGGCGTTGGCGGATTAAAAGATTTATTCAGAGATATGTTCTATTACGGAAGAGTAGGTTATTTATATTACGGTGTAATTATCTGTCTTATAATTTGGGCAATCTTCTATTATCTAATGAGTTATACTGCAACAGGGCGGCACATTTACGCAATCGGTTCAAACGTAGACGCAGCGAGATTATCGGGTGTTGACGTTTTCAAAACAACAACGATAGCTTATGTAATATCAGCGTTCTGTTCATTCATGGCCGGATTAATAACAATGGCTGCGGCAGGTATGGGTTCAATGCAGGCCGGACTTTCCTATGAAATGTACGGAGTTGCAGCGGCTGTTATCGGCGGTATTTCAACATTAGGCGGTTCAGGACTTTTAGTCGGAGTTATCGCAGGTGCTAGCGTTTGGGCAATCCTTCAGAATGGTTTAACTCTTGCCAACGTTCCTGTCGCTGTCAGAAATATCGTAATTGGTCTCATCGTTGTGGCCTGCGTATTATTTGATATAATGCGCAGAAATGGTATGATTGGTGCTAAGAAGAAAGCAGCATAATTTAATTTAATTTTGGTTTCAAGGGTCAATGGTGGCCTTTGCAAATAAATATTTTAATTTTTAGGAGGATTTACTCTTATGAAAAAAATTTTGGCGTTAGTTCTTGTTCTTTCGTTGGTTCTTACAGGTTCAGCATTTGCTGGTGTAAAGACAAAAATCGGTCTCATTACAATGGATCAAATGGACGTTCATTGGGTCAGACTGAAAAATGCCGCTGAAGCTCGTGTTAATGCTCTCAATGAACAGGGCAATGAGATCACAATGGTATGGCTTTCTCCTGAAACAAAAGACAACCAACAGCAGATCGAAAAAATCCAGTCAGCAGTTGCCGACGGTGTAAATTACATCATCATCGCTTGCAATGACGGCACATCAGCAAACAGAGCTTTACAGGAAGCAGTCGACGCAGGAATCAAAATTATTTACGTTGACGCTCCCGCAACTCTCAAAGCCTCTGCAACTTACGCCACTGACAACTTCGCTGGCGGAAAACAAATCGGTGAGTACCTCAAAGCTCTCTTCGACAAAGACGGAGTTACTGAAGGAACAATCGGAATCGTTGATGCTCAAGCAGGCGTTCAGTCATGCCAAGACCGTTATGACGGATTTGCTTCAGTATTCAAAGACACAAAATTCGTAATGGGCGAAAGACAGTATTCAGACGGCGATAACTCAAAAGCTCAGGAACTTGCTAACACCCTCATCAATAACAACGTCATTGCAATTTACGGAACAAACGACGGTGCAACAAACGGTTCGGCCGCTGCTGTAAAAGACGCAATCAATAACGGCATGAAAATTTACTGCGTCGGCTGGGACAAATCAGATTCAAATATTGCTCACGTTGAAGGCGGAGAACTTTTAGCATTCGCAGCTCAAAATCCTAATGTAATGGGCGAAATGGCTATTGATGCTGTAGTCGAACTTGAAAACGGAAAAGACCTTGGCGGCATTACAGTTGATACAGGCGTTTCAACAGTAACAAAAGATAACGTTGCTGAGTTCAAATAGGAATATTTTTGCTTCAAAGCCTCTTCATTATCAAAAAATGGAGGGGCTTCTTTCCCTGAAATAACAATCACATTTCCACGTTTTAATCTCAAAATATAATTAAAGAAAGGAAATATTTTATGACACGAAAATTTTTAATTGCGGCCATGCTTATAACGTTTGTATTAGCAGGCTGTTCATTCGCGGCTGATGTAGATCTCGGTGAAGGTTATCATGTGCCGACGAATTTTTCGAGCGTTTTAATAACAAGTTCTGACGGTACTGCCATTCAAAACGCCGTTGAACGTATTCAGGCTGGCGGAACTATTTTATT
>CALBPU010000139.1 GCA_937899395.1 uncultured Fretibacterium sp. | reverse complement strand
CATTTATGTCTTTTTCAGCTATCCATCCTAATTCATTTTTAGCTTTAGTTGGATCAGCATAACATATAGCAATATCTCCTGCTCTTCTAGGAGCTATCTTATAAGGTACTTTTCTTCCTGTTGCCTTTTCAACCATAAAAAAATAACCTCCGTTAAAAAATTAAAATATTACAATCGTTACATAAAGTATTAACCCTATAACGATTGTTGCAGGGATTGTAATTAACATTAACTGCCTCATTACGTCTCCCTCTTTGCCTAAAATATTAGCTGTGGTGGTTCCAAGAATAATTTTGCTTGGGCTTAAAGCTGAACCGATTGCCCCTCCTGCTGATTGAGCACCGAGTATTGAAGGAGCGTCAAGACTTAACATTTTCGCCGTTACCATTTGGAAATCTCCGAACAAAATATTCGAGCTCATATTGCTTCCTGTCATAAACGTTCCGAGAAGTCCGACAAACGGAGCTAATATTACATAACTTTTTCCCAATGTCGCAGCTATTCCGTTCGCTAAAACAGTGGTCTGCATTGTACCGCTCATAATTCGGGACATTATTACAAGAGTTACTACAGCAATTCCTGAAGGCATTGTCATTTTTGTGGCTTTGCTGAAGATTGTACTGACAGCACCGTTTTTAATCCAGCCGTGAGCCTGATAATAAATCAAACCTATAATTGCTGAAACAAATAAAAACATGCTTGCGTGTGTTAAAGGAGCTAACGGGGAATAATTTTTCACGGCAGCATTGACATAACCTAAACCTGTTGAAGTTTCAGGGAAGCTAGGCCCCCATGACCATTGACCGAGAAAATTATTAAGAGGCTCAATAGTTAAGACAGCTATTGTGATTATTGAGAGCAAAAAATACGGAACGAATGCCTGAATTAATGTCATCGGAATTTTATTTTGTTCTGATGAGGCTGTAACAGTCCTGTCCATAATTTTTGATTCTTCAATTTTCCAAGGTTCTTTATATTGTTTCATTTGCCCCATGAAAATTAAAACTACTAAAGATACAAGAGCAGGAATGAAACAACATAACGTCGTATTAACCTGGCTTAATAAAATTTCTCCTCCGCCCTGAATTAATGCAATAACAACAAGAGCATAAAAACCTTTTGAAACGGCTTTCCAACGTCCATAGAACCAACAAATCGCAAAACCTGCTAAACAGTTCCATAAAAATATGAATGCCGATGTCCATAAAGCTGTTTTGAAATATTCAGAGCTTCCTGTTATAAGCCCTGCCGAAAGTGCTAATGAGTCCCAAGCTGCCGCCAATGTTCCGAAAGTATTTCCCCATGCTTGACCCAGTAACGGAATTACTACAGCCCACAAAGGCTTAACACCTATTCCGATTAACAATGGCGCTCCGACTGCAACAGGCACTCCGAAACCGGTAATGCCCTGTAAAAAACTTTCAAACACCCAGCCCATTGCCATAACTAACAACAATTCATTCGGCAATAAAAGATTCATTCCGCTTCGTATTGCTAAAAATGCTTTCGCCTGATCTCCAACCTGATACATTAAAATTGCTGTCCAGATTATCAAAATTATTACGAGAGCGTTCCAAACACCTTTAGCACTTTCAATGGCAAGTAACGGAATGTTGGCTTTGTAAAAAATCAATCCTGTAAAAATTGTAATGATAAGACCCACCGGGGCAGCTTTTGAAGCACCCCAGCGGAAAATTACCATTAAAACTATAAGCGTTATTATCGGCAAAAATGCCATTATCCACATAAAAGGATCAACTGGAATATTCATAATTACTCCTGTTTTACTTATGAATTACTGTTCCTGTTTTACCTGCTATACCGTCAGCAGCCTTATAAAGCAACGTTATTAAAGCGTTACGGTTTTCTCCGGATTCGGCAAATCTTATCGCAGCTTCAACCTTCGGAAGCATTGAACCTTTAGCGAATTGATTTTGCTTTATGTATTCCTTAGCCTGGTCAACCGAAAGATCAGAGAGCCATTCTTGATTTGGCTTGCCGAAATTTATAGCAACTTTTTCAACGGCCGTTAATATTACAAGATAATCTGCTCCGAGCTTTGACGCTAATAAACTGCTTGCGTTATCTTTATCAATTACGGCATTAACCCCGACTAATTTGCCCTCAGAATCACTCACAACAGGTATTCCGCCTCCGCCGCATGTAATTACAATATGGCCTGCGTTTAATAACGTCCTCACTGTTTCAAGCTCCCTGATTCTCATAGGCATTGGTGAAGCAACAACGACTCGATAACCCCGTCCTGCATCTTCCATGACACTAACTCCGCCTTTTTCCATTTCATCAGCTTCAGCCTTAGTCATGAAACGTCCGATTGGTTTCGTAGGATTCTTGAAAGCAGGATCGTTCGGAGAAACTTCAACTTGTGCAAGAATCGTCGAAACTTTTTTGTCGATATTTCTTCGGAGAAGCTCGAATTTTATCGCGTTCTGGAGGTCAATACCGATATAGCCCTGACTCATTGCTACACTTGTAGGAAGAGGAATTTGTTTGTAATCCTTGCTCGTCAAAACAAGTTCGTCCATTGCTCTCTGAATCATTCCGACTTGAGGGCCGTTTCCGTGAGTAACAATTAATTCGTGTCCTTGTTCAATGAGGTCAACGATAACTTCAGCGGTTTTAGCTACTGCGATTTTTTGTTCGGCTAAATTTGAACCGAGAGCGTTACCGCCTAAAGCTATAACAATTTTCTTCGCCATTTTCGTTATGCCTCAAAGCCGAGTTTCTTTGCATAAGCAAGTACAGCTTTCTGGAAGCACTGAATAGGAGGGTGAACTGTTCCTGCACCGATTTGTCCGAAGCCTGCAACTTTATGAGCAATGCCCGTATTAATTACAGGAGTAATTCCTTTTTCGACAACGAGCCTTGAGTCAATTCCTAAACATGTTCCTTTGAAATTCCAGTTAGGAATGATGTAATTCGGGTTGCGGTCGATTGTAATTTCAGTCATTTCGTTGCTAGTGTTCAAAGCGTCCTCATAACCGCCTGCTCCTACAAAACGTGTTACGGCAGGAGCAGCTATCATTGCCATTCCGCCGACTCCGACTGTTTCAGTTATTGCAGAGTCTCCAATGTCGGGGCAAGCGTCTTCACCGTCATAACCTGCGAAATAAAGTCCTTGAGGAGTATTAACAGGGCCTGTGAACCATTCATCACCCATTCCGGCGATTCTAATTCCAAAATTAACGCCGTTTCTGCACATGGCCGTAACGATTGTTCCGTCAGTTCCTTTTCTTGCACCGTCCATAATTGCTTTACCTGTAGCCATCATTATGTTGAGGAAGAATTGATCCGTGTCTGACAAAAATTTGATTACGTCGTAACGATCTTTTTCGCTGATGTCCATAGCAGTTATTACGGGCGCAACTTCTTTAAGGAATACTAATGAAGCTGCAATATTTCTCTGATGGAACTCATCGCCCATTGCGATTGCCTTAGCAATTAAAGGATTAACGGCAAGTCCGTTTCCCATGCTTCTGAGAGCTTTACCGAGTACAGGCCCTAAAACATCTCTCATCCAACGTAAACGATTAACAACCTCTTCAGAGTAAGCACCGAAACGCAAAACTTTTCCGATTCCTTCGTTCATTGTGCAGTAAGCAAAATTTCCGTCGGTTTCATTTTGTACAACGAACACGGGCATATTAGCAGTAGTAATTCCGCCCATAGGTCCGACAGCGTTTACATGATGACAAGGAATGAATTTCACTTCGCCTGACTCTAACAATTTTCTCGCGTCAGCTTCATTATTTGCCCATTCCTCAAACAATACTGCTCCGACACATGAACCTTGCACTGTTGGGGGCATGTCTTTATATTCAATAGGAGGCCCTGCATGAAGGATAACTTTTCCGTTATTGAGTTCTTTAATGACTGTTTTAGCAGGGACGTTATCTTTCAAAACAGGTTGAGCTGCTACGACTTTAGCGATTGTTTTTCTGTTTTCAGCATCAATATCAACCTTGTCATAATGTCTCAAATAATTAAGAGCCTTAATCAAGGTAATATCTCCGCCTGCCGGAGGTGTCCAATCATATTGAACAACTTCGCAACCGAACTCTTCAGCAACTTCAGCGAAACTCTTTAATCCAATGTTAATAATTTTGGGCTTGTTTGAAAGCATTGCCAATAATTTTTCAGATGCCTTTTCGGGAACAAAATCACCTTTTGCTTTAGGTCTGATTTCTTTCGCAGGATCATCATAGCTCAAGCCGATTGCATGAACTGCTGTACGACATGCAAGCATATTCGTTTCACAAACTATAACGCCTGCATCTTTGAGTTTATTAACCTGTTCGTCATAACCCTGATAATCTTTTCGTGTTCCGCATACTGTTGAAATGAAAAATACTTTGCGGTTTTGGGCATTTGCTTTTTCCTGTAATTTTTTGATTGTTGGAATTAATGCTCCGGCCATGTCAGGGTGTGAACCGTAACCCAACATTACATCGAATAAAATAACGCCCGTTGTAGGATCATCAACCGCTTCTTCCATACATTCAATTCTCTTTGCAGGATCAATCATAGGGTGAGGCTTGCCTTGAGTGTAAACATCATCGCCTAAATCAACGACAATATGACCGCCGGTCTTTAACATAAAGCCCTCTGCTTTTTCGGGAGGAATATGAAGTGCAAGGGCATCTTTAATCAACATGGCAGCTTCTCCTGCAAGAGTACCGCCTGAATAATAAGCCTTTATTGTCTTTTTGTCGGAGGCTTTGTAAAATTCGCTCTTGTCAATATCAACTTTTCCTTCAGGAACTTTAACTCCTCTTACAAGACTTACTGCAAGTCTGGCTGTTTCATCAAGAGTATATGTGTGATAATAATTCTCTTCATGATATTCGGGTTTTTCACCTAAGAATAAAGTTATTACGGGCTTGGTATAAACGCTTAAACGTGCCGCAATTTTTTCACGAACTGCTTTTGCTGGCGGTTTTGAAATTACGATTAAAACTTTAACAGTTTCGTCGCTTTCCATAGCGTCGATAATATCCATCATAGTTACTCCGCCGACTTCCGATGATAAATCACGTCCGCCTGTTCCGATTGCGTTATTAACTCCCTCGCCTAAACGGTCAATAATGGTTGTTAATTCTTGAATGCCTGTTCCTGAAGCACCGATAATTCCGATTGAGCCTTTTGAGACGCTGTTTGTGAAAGCTACGGGAACTCCCTGAATAATTCCTGTTCCGCAGTCAGGCCCCATTACACATAAGCCTTTTGAGTGAGCTTTGTTCTTTAATTTCTTCTCGTCTTCAATCGTAACGTTATCGCTGAACATAAAGACGTTCATATCTTCATCAAGTGCTCTGTCGGCTTCGAGTGCTGCATAAGCTCCCGGAATTGAAATTACTGCAAGATTAGCATCAGGAAGTTTTGATAAAGCTTTTTCCCATGATTTAACACTTTGAGTTCCCTGTTTTCCTGCCTCTGAAGATGAATCTTTGTTGAAAAATTCATCAACTTTTTCAAGCAGCTTTTTCAGAGTATCTTCATCAGCAACATCAGCTACGATTACCATATCATTTGCCGAAGCCTGATTTAATTCTTCCGTCTCAAGTCCGCCCTGCTTAAAAATATCTTTGTTCGCAGGTGTAGCCATCATGATTGAAACTTTTTTGACGTTCTCAAGTCCTGATACAGCATTTGTTAAGAGCATCAATGTTACTGAATCATGATAACTTCCTTTTTTCACAACTGTACGAAGCATTGAAAAAAATTCCTCCCTATAAAAATTTATTCAGCAAAACGGTTTTTGTGGTCGTATCTGTTATAGTGAATATCGCTGCTCCTCATGTATTCAACTATTTCATCAACGATTTCAATTCCACCTGTTGCATAAGCTTTCTTCTTTCGTTCTTCTGCTCTTTCACCGGGATAATTAACTTTGTCAAAGCCGGGTGCAGGTTTAATATTGCCGATTTCGTCAAGGCATTGGGACATATCCTTCTTGAATTTTTCAGCACCGACAAATCTGTTAGGATCCATTACAATGTGCATTTGTCCGAGCCTTCTGCCCTCTGATAAATCGTGATACATTGAGCTTACATGGCCGCCGAAAGGAACTCCTAATAAAACTCCCGAGAAAACGTCTACCATCATCATTAATCCATAACCTTTTGCGCCTGAAATCGGTACGAGAGCATTAACTAAATTCGGATCTGTAACGGGTGCTCCGTCAACTCCTACTGCCCAATCAGCGGGAATTGATTCATGACGTGATTTTTTGTCGAGAATTTTTCCCCAAGCCTGAACTGTTGTTGCCATATCAAAAACAACTTTACGATCATCTGCTGTAGGTGCTGCGAATGAAATCGGGTTTGTTCCGTAATAAGGTTCAGCTCCGCCGTAAGGAACAGCCATAGGGTCTGACTGACAGAACGAAATTGCTGCAAGCCCTTCGTTAGCTGCCATCTCAGTGTAATATCCGATTGAACCGCTGTGAGACATGTTAGTCATGCCTACAACGCCTATTCCGTTTTCTTTTGCAAGTTGGATAGCTTTTTCCATGCCTTCTTTAGCAATTACATAACCAATTCCGTTATCACCGTCAAAAATTCCGCTGCAAGGGCCTGTTTGTGTCCAAGTAAATTTCGGGTCAACCGTTATTCCGCCCTTGAAAATTCTCTCGCTGTAATATTCAACTCTGACTGAGCCGTGCGAATGATAGCCTCTTTCATCTGACCAAGTTAAAATTTCAGCGGTTGTGTCTGCGTGATCCTCATGAAGTCCTGCCTGCATTAATTTATTTTTCATGAGGCTCTTTAATTCTTCTCTGGAAAGTTTCAAAATTTTTTCCTCCTATGTAAAATTAAAGTTCAACGTCTCTGTTGCAGTCTTTTGAGTAAATGTAAATGTAATCTTCGTCGCCTACTCCGTAACATGCCTGAGGGCAATAAGCATCCATGAAAACATAATCGCCTTTCTGAAGCGGGAACCATTCGTCATCTAAACGGTACATGCCTTTTCCCTGAAGGAAATACATTCCGTGTTCCTGATAATGTGTTTCAATGTAACCATGACTTGCGCCCGGTTTGAATTTCAATACGTGCATGTTCATATCGAAGCCGAAATCAGTAGCTGAAGGTAAGAAATCTTTTACGTGGCAATCATTCATTCCTTCATAAGGTACCCATTCAACATCGTTAATATTTCCGATGACTGTGTGAGCTGAGAAGCCCTCAAGAGGAACATAACGTCTTCTGTAAATGTAAGTGAAAGCGTCTTTATACGATTCGTTTATAAAGCAAAACGGTTTGTCGGCAGGTGAGAAAATATATCCGCCCTCTGTTAATGTCGCTTCTTTATCAGCGTTTTTGACTTTCAATGTTCCGCTTATGACATATAAAAATGATTCAATGCCTTTTCCGCCGATGCAATCATTTTTTCCGTTAGGGTGAACTGTGCAGATATAGTCCGCAAATGAAGCTCCCATTGCAGGAGAACCTAAAATTGTTGTGTCGCAGTTTACGTAACCCGGTATTGAATTTTTAACAATTCCGTCTGGTTCAATGATAACAAAATTTTCTTTGCGGATAACCGAACGTGTTGAGAGTAAAGCTTCCCTGTGTCCGGTTACATGATTTAAGTAGCTCATTTATAACATAGCCCCTTTAACTTATAAAATTTTAGAGTAATTATTGGATAACCTATTTTTAACGGGAATTATATATGGCATTTTATAACTTGTCAACAATAATTATTCGTTTTATAATTCAATCCTGAAAATAATTTTCAATGACAATTTTGTTGAAGCTATCAACCTATTTTTAACGGGAGGAATGAATTTTGATAAAAATAATCGACGTGCCTTTACAATCAGACCTATATGAAAAAAACGCAACCCTTTATTTTGACGATTCGATTTCGGCCAGAGGCTGTGTGATATATTTTCACGGAGGAGGATTATTATATGGAGACAGAAAAGATCTTCCGACACTTCATATCGAGAAGCTAACGAGTTCAGGATATATAATTTTTGCCTGCGATTATCCTTTAGCACCCGTCTGCAAACTCGATACGATATTAAAAGACATTACGTCAACAATCGAAGCTCATCGAAGGATATTAAACGATTATTATTACAGCAAAACAAAATTGCCTTATTTTTTATGGGGAAGATCCGCAGGAGCATATTTAGCTCTTATTTCATCTCTGACTGAAAAGAACGAACAAAAAATCGAAAATCCTGCGGGAATAATTTCATATTACGGTTACGGGTTTTTATGTGATAACTGGTACGGAACTCCGAGCAAATTTTATTCAAAGCTCCCCAAAGTCCCCGAATCATTCCTCGAAAATATCTCAAAAATTCCTCATGCCTACGGAGGACTTGATACACATTACAGCATTTATGTTTATGCAAGACAGACGGGAAAATGGAAAGATTTAATTTATGAAGGACGTGATAAATTTTTTTACCTGAATTATTCGTTGAGGCTTTGTGAAAAATTACCCGCTCCGTTATTTTGCGCACATAGCGTCGGAGATCCTGATGTCCCGTTTTCAGAGTTTACGGAATTATGCAATCGTTATAACCCGAAACGTTTTGTCGCAGCTTCCGATGAACATGATTTTGACAGACACACCGAAAATCCTTTTACGTTGCAATTATTGGACGCTACGATTTCATTTCTTGACCGTTATTTGGAAGATACTAAGACTGAGAAGAGATTATCTTAGGTGTCGATTGTATAACGTTCGCTAGCATGTTCAACATGTTCTCTCATATATTTTACGGCATAGGCTTCGTTATGACTGATGATAGAGCCGTAAATTTTTCTGTGTTCGTTATATATTTCGTAAATTTGTTCCTCGTCCATCATTCCTGTACTGCTTATACGGCGCAAAAAATTTCGTATCGTCTGAAGCATGGAATATATTATTTGATTCTTTGAACATTCAGCAACGCAACTATGAAATTCAATATCATCATCTAAAAATTGTTCGTAATCTCGGCTATGATAAGTTGTGTGCATCTGATGAAAAACTTTGTCGAGCTTCGATAACAAAATTTCGTCAGTACATTGTGCTGCAAGTTCTGCTGATTTTGTTTCAAGAATGCTTCTGATTGTGATTATGTTGCGAACTTGTCCGCCGTCAAGAAATAATGACCATGAAAGAGGAATTGAGAAAAAATTTGTTTCCTTGTTAGCAAGATATGTCCCTTGACCCGGTCTTATATCAATCATTCCTAAAACATCAAGGACTTTGAGAGCCTCTCTGACTGTTGAACGTCCGACACCTAATATTTTCGCAAGCTCCCTGTCTGAAGTTATTTGTTCTCCTCTTTTCAATCTCCCTTCCATAATTTCATCTGCAAAATACATCGTTAAAGAGTTTAAGAGTTCTTTAACTTTTCCGTTTTTTTTGTCAGATGTGCAAATAAAATCATCGAGATTTTCGGAACATTTTTCGTTAAATTCATGAGCTTCTAACGAAAATATTTCAGGATTTAACAATAATTTTTCGCTCAATATCGAAATTATTTCATCAAGACGTTCACCACCTTTTATTTCGAGGTTTGATAAAGTGGCGGCACTTATGATTATTTTTCCGTTAACATCAACAAGAAACTTGCTTAAAAAATCCTTTTGTGTCATATTAAGCATCATTCTAAGCTGACGAAGGTTATTGCGTTGATTTAATGTATCGTTCATCAATAAACAGGTCTCCATTAATCCTATATATCGGGAAAATTAAAATATATTATACTATGCAAAAATCTACGAAAAAGGAGTTTGAGAAATTATGAAGTTTTCAAAAATGCACGGCTGCCAAAATGATTTTGTAGTTGTAAATTGTTTCAACGAAAAAATTTCCGACGCTAATAACTTGGCCTTTGAAATTTGTAACAGGCGTTCGGGAGTAGGTGCTGACGGATTAATTTTAGTTGAGAGATCTAATAATGCAGACGCTTTCATGAGGATTTATAATGCTGACGGATCTGAAGATACGATGTGCGGCAATGGCATTCGATGTACGGCAAAATTCATGTATGAACACGGGATTATTAACAAAACCGAAACTTCAATCGAAACTCTTTCGGGTGTGAAAAATATCTCGCTCGAAATTTCAGATGACAAAGCCAAAATCATCTCCGTAAATATGGGTGTACCGAATATTACAAGCGAGCTTCCTGAAGCTATAAAAGTTAATGGACGTAATCTAAAATTTTACGGAATTGATACAGGAACAGCGCACGCAGTATATTTTGTTGAGGATAACCCTGAAATTTTCGGCATTAATGAGTGGTTGGCCTCTGATTTTGCGAAAGAGGGTTTTTATTTTGAGAATCACAAAAGATTTCCGGAGAGAACAACTTCGGATTTCATTGAAATTATTTCGCGTGATGAAATTAACATGAGGGTCTTTGAAAGGGGCTGCGGTGAAACAATGGCATGCGGAACGGGTTCAACAGCTTCTGCATTTGCCGGAGTAATTTCGGGAAAATTAAACCGTGAAGTCCTTGTGCATTTACAGGGAGGAGATTTGAGAATTAAAGTTGCTCACGATAACACATGCTTTTTAATCGGAGAAGCTGTTGAAGTTTTTTCGGGCGATTATTAATTAATCCTCAAAATTCAAGGTCATTCTCATTCCGTCATAACCGCAAAAAGTTTTTGGAAAAATATCTTTAGCGTGTTGAAGGTAATAAGAGGGTCTCTCAATTCTCGGTGAATAATGTGCAAGCCATAAATTTTTTACATCAGCCCTTTTAGCAGTCTCGGCAGCTTGAGCGAAATTCATATGCCCGTGTTCGGTTGCTAATTCGGCTTGTTCATTTTCCCCGTAAGTTGCTTCACATATCAACAAGTCCGCTTCTTTTGCCTCTGAAGTTAAAGTTTCACACATGGCCGTATCTCCACTGAAAACAAATTTCAAACCTTTTCGAGGCTCTCCTAAAACTTGATCAGGCATTATGATTTTATCGTCTAAATTTATAGATTGTCCTTTTTGTAAGACGCTCCATTGAGTTACAGGTATGTTTAAGGCTTTTGCTTTTTCGGGCAAAAATTTTCCCGCTCTACCTAACTTGAAAACATAACCTTGACTTTTAATTCTGTGTACAGTAGGAAAAGGGGTTAAAATTGCTTCATAAGGCCAACCTTTAATCAATTCACAAAGCCTTAATTCTTCCGATATTTCCATTAAAATAATTTCAAAAGTCGTGAAGCCCGTTAATTTTAATATCGGTGCAAGCTCTTCCGAAATATTTTCAGGCCCCATTATATAAAGCGGTTCTGTTCGTTTTAAGCTGCTCATAGTTTGAAGCAGTCCGGGCAATCCTAAAATATGATCTCCGTGATAATGAGTTATCGCTATAATATCAGTCTTCATTAAACTTACGTCAGATTTTCGCGCGGCAGTTTGAGTTCCTTCTCCGCAGTCAAACAGAATCGAATGTCCTTCGCAAAATAAAAATACCGATGTTAAAGCCCTTTCAGGAAGTGGAAATAATGCTGATGTCCCTAATAACGTTATATCTACCATAATAAAATTCACCTCACAGATAATTATAGATTACCGTGAGGGAATTTGTTTTGCTTTATTTATTATTCGGGAAGTAATTTATGAAAGATATTTCTTGAGAGCTTCTCTTACTGCTCCGTTACCGTTTAACATTTCACGGAACATTTTTTCAATCTTATTTCCCAATCCTACCTCGTATAAATCAACTCCGAAAATATTTTTGTTGCTTAAAATCGGTCGGATTATTTCTCTCGAAAGGCTTTCAGGTTTTCCGACTTTAATATTTTCGAGCTGCTTTGTGAGTTCAGCGTTAAGAGGATCAGGAGAAAGCTCGAAATTATTTCCTTCATCGTCAACAGCCAATAAATATCTTAACCAACCTGCAATAGCTAACGGAATAGCATTTAAATTTTCGGCTGTACCGTCTTTAGCAACATGAGCTTTAATCGTTTCGCCAAATCTGAACGCTAAACCTTGCGAAATATCAGTTGCTATTCTTGCGCTTGTGTCTCCTAAATACGGATTTGGAAATCTAACGTTGATAACTTCATCAAGGAATTTTTCAGGAGAAATTATTTTCGGGTCTTTAACTACTGGCAATCCCTCAACATATCCAACTTGTTTTGCAAGCTCTGATAATTCTTTGTCCTTCATGCAGTCCGCAAAAAATTCATAGTCAAGCAATCTTGCAAAAGTACATAAAGCTGAATGAATCGGGTTCAAACATGCTGTAACTTTCATTCGTTCGGACAAATTAACAGTGTCTCTGTCGGTCATATATACTCCTGCTTTCTCAAGAGGAGGTCTTCCGTTCGGGAACGAATCTTCAACAACTAAATATTCGGGAGCTTCAGCGTTTACAAACGGAGCTATATATGTTTTACGGCTCGTTACTACGGTCTGCATATCCTCAACACCGAGTGAGCTTAACATTTTTCCAACTTCATCTGAAGGACGCGGAGTAATTTTATCAATCATTGACCAGCAGAATGATATTTTGCTTTCATCTTTAACGTAATCAACAAATTCTGAAGGCACAAAATTTTTCTCCTGCCATTTTTCAGCCGTCTCGATTACGCTATCACGAAGTTTTTTCCCGTTCTTTGATACATTATCCATTGAAACAAGTGCTAAAGGTTTTGCACCTGCTTTGAAACGTTCAAATAACATCGAAGTTACAATGGCCATTGCTCCTGTAGGTTTGTCAACTCCATTATTCATATCAGCTTCGACAAAAGGAAAATATTTTCCCTCCGAATTTCTAAGAGCGTAACCTTTTTCGGTAATCGTGAATGAAACCATCTGCAAACTTTCAGCCGTGAAAATCTCTTTCAGCCTTGACCATTCGGCAGCGTTTGACGAACGGGCTTTTAATGCTTCACATAGAGAACCTAAAACTCTTTTGTCTGTTTTTCCGTCTTCATGAAGTGTAACAGAGAGTGCAAGATTATCAAAAGGGGCGTAAATTTTATCAACAACATCATAATCAAAAGTTTCGACGCAGGTTATTCCGCGATCTAAAAGTTTTTCGGTGATTAATCTGTCAGCAATGCCGCCGATAAAAATTCTGAAAATATTTCCTATACCGAAATGAACCCACACAGGATTTTTTTTCGTACGTTCAGCAAGTTCTTTCGGGTCGTAAGAAGGAAGGGAGATATTTGCATTCTCCCAAGCCTTAACATCTTTTAATCCTTCATACGTTAATTTCATTTATTCTTCTCCGTTAGGATCAACATCAATAATAACTTTCATTGTGCTTTCACGGTTATTGTCGATGAACTCATAAGCCTTCGGGAAATCCTCAAATGCAAAGTGAGCTGTCTGTAACGGCTTCAACTGAACTTTACCTTCCTGAACAAATCTTATAGCATCAACAAAATCTTCATGACGATACATCATTGAAGTATTCAAATCAAGTTCGCTGTCATTGAGTTTTGCAAGATCAACATTAGCTTTCTTTCCGAAGACTGCGACCAAAATTATCGTGCTTCCTTTGCGGGCGTTCTGAATTGCCTGATCCATTGTTATATCGCTTCCTGCACATTCATAAACAACGTCAGCTTTATCAGGGCCGAAAGTCTCAAGTAATGCTGTCTTGTAATCTTCTTTCATCGTGTTGACGACTTTATCAGCTCCGAGTTTGCTCGCAAGTTCAAGTCTTCCGTCTGAAATATCCGTTGCCATAACTTTTTCAGCACCGAGAGCTTTTAATGATTGAATTAACAAAATTCCGATTGGGCCACAGCCAAGTACAACAGCCTTTGCGCCTTTGACATCGGGAAATCTTTTTGCAGCATGAACAGTAACTGCAAGAGGTTCAAGCATAGCTCCCTCCGAATAAGTCATTGTATCAGGGATCGGAGTTACTTTGCTTGAATCAACCGCAAAATAATCACTGCCTGTTCCAGTTGTCTGGAAACCGAAAACTTTCAGATGTTCACAGAGATTATATTTTCCGTGTAAACATGGGTAGCATCTTCCGCAAAATACTTGAGGTTCAAGTGTAACTTTTTGTCCGACTTTGAGGTCTTTAACATACTCGCCGACTTTTGCAATTTGTCCCGAAACTTCATGACCTTGTGTTATAGGATATGAAGTGTAAGGGTGTGTGCCGTGATAAACATGAATATCTGAACCGCATATTCCGATTTTCTTGATTCTAACGAGAACTTGATCAGAGCCGATTTCAGGTATCGGAACATCTCGGAAAATTATTTTCTTCGGTTCCATCATGACTTCTTGTCTCATCATTTCTGCCATAATAAATCATCTCCTTTATATTAATTTGTCTGTCTTCTCTTTGACATGCAATCAATTCCGACTGCAACGGCAAGAACTAATCCTTTTACAACCATCTGAGTATATTCGCTAACGTCCATCAAAATCATTCCGTTTGTTAACGAACCGATGATTAAAACGCCCGCAATAACTCCTGACATTCTGCCGACACCGCCGTTTACCGAAACTCCTCCGAGAACTACGCATGTGATAACGTCAAATTCAAATCCTTTTCCGATTGTTGACTGAGCTGACATTGAACGTGAAAGAAGAACAACTCCTGCGAGGCCAGCGAAAAATCCTGAGAGAGCGTAAATCAAATACTTCATTTTGTTTACTCTAATTCCTGAAAGTTCAGAGGCTTCTTCGTTACCGCCGATTGCGTAGAAATATCTTCCGAAATAGGATTTGTTGAGAATGAAACTTCCTACTGCGAAACATATAATCATTATGATTGCACAAATAGGAACTATTCCGACTGAATTTCTTCCGAAGAATGCGAAACTTGCAGGGAAACCTGCTATAGGACGGCCGCCTGAAATCAAATATGCAATACCCTCAAATATTGTCTGTGATGCGAATGTCGCAATTAACGCTGGAATTCCGATTGAAGCAACCATGAAACCGTTCAAAACTCCGATTAATGTAGCCATTACAAGAGATATTATGACAGCTATAATCATGTTTACGCCTGCACGAACCATTAAATAAGCACAAACGACATTAACCAGAGTAATAATCGAACCGATTGAAAGGTCAATTCCTGCGATCAAAATTACGAAAGTCATTCCTATCGAGGCAATTCCGTAATATGAAACTTGACGGGAAATGTTAATAATATTACGTTGAGTTACAAATGAACCTTCACTGGCAACTGCGAAGATTATAATTTCAAGAATGAATACCAGCCAAATCGCATTCTGCTTGAATATGCTTGCGAACTTATTTTCGTTCATGATAATTAGACAGCCTCCCTTTTGTGTTCAGGAACAATTCCCGAAGCATATGTCATGATAGTATCTGAGTTAAACTCATCTTTTTGAAGTTCACCCATCATCTTTTTCTCAGCTAATACAATAATTCTGTCGGACATTCCCATTAATTCTTCCATTTCCGAAGAGATCATGAGAACTGCGCAACCGTCTTCAACTAAATCATTAATCAATTTGTAAATTTCATATTTTGCTCCAACGTCAATGCCTCTTGTAGGTTCATCAAAAATTATGAGCTTTGACAGAGCCGCAAGCCATTTGCTTAAAATGACTTTCTGCTGATTTCCTCCGCTTAAATTTTTGACAAGCTGATTTATCGTAGGGCATTTTATCTGAACATCTTGACGATAACCTTCAGCGATTGAACGTTCACGTTTGGCATCAATTACCGTAGCCTTTGAAATTCTCCCGTAAATAGGCATTGATATATTATTCTTGATTGAGTTTGTGAGCAATGCGCCGTGTCGTTTTCTGTCTTCAGGAAGCAACGCTATACCGTAGTCGATTGCCTCTCTCGGTGATTTAGGGTTGATTTCGTTACCCATGAAAATAATTTTCCCTGAGTCTTTCGGTCTGGCACCGAAAATTACCTGAACAATTTCAGTTCGTCCCGCTCCAACTAAGCCTCCAAGACCGAGAACTTCACCTGCATGAACTTGGAACGAAATATCCTGATCTCCGTTGCCGTAAACGTGCTGCAATTCAAGTACAACTTCATCACGTATACAGGGTTCACGAGGCGGATATTTTTGTGTCATTTCACGTCCGACCATCAATTTAATTAAATCATTGACCTGATTCGGAATTGTTGAAGGATCTTTGTCGGTTATGAGTGTGTCAACATATTCGCCGTCTCTGATAACTTCAATTCTGTCGCTTAACCTGAAAATTTCCTCAAGCCTGTGAGAAATATAAATTATAGAAACGCCTTTTGACTTCAACAGCTCAACAACTTTGAACATGCTTTCAACTTCATTAGTAGTTAAAGGGGCGCTGGGTTCGTCCATAATTAAGACCTGAGCATTTTGTTGAATTGCCTTTGCTATTTCGACCATTTGTTGAAATCCGACTGAAAGATTTTTAACGAGTTCACGCGGATTAATTTTGATGTTTAATTGCTCGAATGCTTTTGCGGCTTCTTCCTCCATTGCTTTACGGTCAATAACGATGCCTTTACGAATCGGACGGCCTAAGAACATATTTTCGGCTGCTGAAAGTTCACCGACATTGTTAAATTCCTGATAAATTATTGCAATTCCGTTTTCGGCGGCAAGCTGAGGTGTCATTCTGGTAAATTCTTTGACTTCACCGTTAGCTTCTTTCTTGATTTTAATTTTGCCTGATGTTGGAATAACTGCACCTGAACAGCATTTTATCAATGTAGATTTTCCTGCGCCGTTTTCACCGATAAGTCCGAGAATTTCGCCGCGTCTTAACTGCAATGTAACATCTTTAAGAGCTACTACACCGGGATATTCTTTACGAATATGTTCAAGTTCGAGTACATAATCTTCACTCAAGTTATTTACACCTCCTGAGCTAAAAAAATTCAGGCTTCCAATTTCAAAATCAGAAGCCTGAAGTTAATTTCAAATTTTATTTCATACCTGCGCTGATTGCCGCGACGTTTTCTGCCGTGATAGGTGCAACACCTCTGAAAACGTTTTTGGCTTCAAGATTTCCGCCGAGAATTAACGCATACATTGAAGCACATGATCTTGCTGTATCCTCGTCTGAACCTTCAAAACCGATAATTCCTTTTGCAGGATATGTAGGATTTGCAAGATGCTCAAGCTGCTGTTTTGTAACGTCAGTTGTGAATACGCCCATATCCTCAGGAATTTTTCCGCCTGTTGCAATCTGTAATGCTTCGTCAGCACCGATCATTGCGCCTGCTCCGATTCCTGTTACAACTTTAATGTCAGGGTATCTCTGAAGGATTGTCTCCATTGCTGTTTGAGCCTGATTAGGATCAAGTCCTGCAGGATTGGCTTTAATTTCGTATTTGCCTTTTGCTTCAGTCTCAAGAGCTTCACGAATACCTTCTTCTCTTTCAAGCAAAATCGTTGTCTGAGGATAACCGATAATTACAACCTGAGCTTTGTTTTCTGCGCTGTAATGTTCGTTGATGAAGCCTGCTGTTAATCTTCCGATAGCACGTCCTAAATCCGTATTATTCAAAATCCAGTTTGCGTCAGTGTTGGTCATAGGATCGTCCCAGCACATAACTTTAATTCCCTCTTTGCGGGCTTCTGCACATGCGTCTTCAACTGCTGCTGCATCTGAAGGGTGAACCATGATTAAATCACAGCCTGATGAAACGAAATTCTCAATCTGAGCAATCTGTCTGGCTGAGTTGTCATCACATGCAACGATTGTAGCATTTGCGCCTGCGTTGTCGAGGATTTCCTGTAACGCTGTCATAACTCCTGCCCAGTAAGCATTCTGTAATGACTGAATTGTAATTCCGAGTTTTTTGCCTTTGAGGACTTCAAGGTTTGCCTTTGCATAAAATTCGGGGCTTGCCTGAATGCCTTCAGTTGAGCCTGTGTCGGCTGCGAGTGCCGCAACGGGAACAGCCATAATCATTGCTAAACAAAACAGAGCGATAAACTTTTTCATTAAAAAACAACTTCCTTTCAAAATTATAAAAATATATTTTTCACGCTCACCATTAAGCGTAAATTCCAAAATTTAGAAGCACGTAAATGCGCCGTCAAGAATAAAATCTGAACCTGTTGTAAAAGTGCTTGTGTCTCCAGCAAGATAAACACAAATCGATTCAAGCTCTTCAGGTTTTCCTAAACGTCCCATAGGAGCAAGTTCGTTCCATTTTGCGATTAACGGTTTGAGAAATTCCGAACTCAATGTTAAATCCGTTCCGATATAACCGGGACTTATTGAATTTACACGGACACCTCGTTTTGCCCATTCAATAGCAAGTGATTTTGTGAGCTGGATTACTCCTGCTTTTGAAGCGTTATAAGCGCACTGAGGCTGAGGAACGTTGACGATATGAGCCGACATTGAAGCAGTGTTAATGATTGAACCGCCGCCGTGAGCAAGCATATATTTTCCCGCTATTGTGTCGGTTAAAAATACACTGTTCAAATTAACGTCGATATTCTTCTTCCATTGAGCATAAGTCATTTTGTCAGCAGCTTCATTGATGCAAATTCCTGCGTTTGCGTGGCAGAAATCAAGCCCTCCAAGCTCTGCTACGACTTTATCAACCATAGCTTGAACTTGTGCTTCGTCTGTTACATCACATTTAATTGCAATAACTTTGCGTCCTGTTGCGTCTGCAATTTCTTTCGCAGTTTTTTCGGCTTCTGCAATGTCCATATCGACGATAGCAACATCAGCTCCTGCTTCAGCAAATGCCATAGCAGTACACTTACCAATTCCGCGAGCTGCACCCGTAACGAAACCTTTTTTTCCGTCGAGGCGCATTTTTTCAATGATACCCACTATGATTACCCCCTAATAAAATCTAAATACTAAAGATTTTTTGGAAGTTGTGAAGTAAAAGAAGTTACAAAAATCTTTAATCCTTATAATATGAAACTATATAAAACTTAATTTTGAAAATTGACTTGAATTAAAATACAATAAAGTGATGAATTTGTCAAGGAAAAATATAAAAAAAGAGCACCGTTTGTTAAGATTTATCCTAATTAATTATCGGTGCTGTTCTTCTGTCAATAAATTTTATACTAGGTAGGTTAATTTGTTTCTATCATTTTCCTGATATTTTCAAGATTGATTTTTCCTTCCATAGGCCCAAAAGCAGCAGCATTTAACGCACCTGCAGCAGCTCCCATTTTTGCGGCTTCAGATAATGATTTCCCATCAACTAATCCGCATATAAAAGCTCCGTCATAACTGTCTCCCGCTCCTGTTGCATCTTCCTGAACAACTTTGTAAATCGGTTGCTCTACTTCGAGACCTTTTTTAGTGTAAATCTGTGAACCCTTTGAACCGTTTTTCAAGACTAAAATTTCGAGATTCTGATTCTCAAATACCTTTTTAATCGCAACACCAAGATCATTTTCTCCTGTGAACATTTTCAATTCTGAAACACCGGGCATTAAGACTGATGAACTTTCAAATACTTCGTGTAACATATCCCAAACGATTTTATCCTTCATCATTTCGAGTCTGACGTTAGGATCGAAACTGATTTTAACTCCGTTAGCTTTCATCATTCTCATGGTCTTGAGAATTTCTTTCGCAAAATCTACATTCGACATCAATGAACAACCCATTATGTGCATAAATTTTGTGTCATTGAAGCCGTTCATATTTTCAGGAGCTTTTGCCTTTACGCACGGTGAATTATCCATGTAAAACAAAAATTTTCGTTCACCGTCAGCAAAATATGTTACGAATGCAATTCCTGTATTACCTTCATCAGTAACTAAAACTCTGCTAACATCAACGCCGTCATTTTTGAGTCTTCGCAAAATATTTTCGCCGAAGTCATCTTTACCGACACCGCTTATTATTGCTGTTGAATGTCCCAACCTTGCCGCAGTACTTATGAAAATTCCGGGTGCACCGCTTGGAAAAGGACCTCTAAAATAATCAGATTCATATAACGGAACATCTTCACGAGGTCGCATTATTTCAACAAGCAATTCGCCCATAGTAACAATCTCTGGCATTTACAATCACCCTCAACTTTATTTTATTTCGTAAATTTAACCGTCTCCGAATAATCCCAATATATCAGATAAATCTACAGTTGCATCTTCTTCTTCTACACGAGCCTTTATAGCTACGGTTTCGTCCTCAAGTTTCTTGCGAGCCTCCAGGATACTTTTAGCTTGCTCCAGTCTCTTTATCGCAGCTTCTTTGTAATTATTGTCATAAAGAAGCATTGCAGCATTGGTTATGTAGCCTCCTAAAAATGCCTCGTATTTTTTCGCGTCAGCTTCAGACTTTTCGCCGTCTCCCTGAAATTTCACGGTATATTCTTTTGCGAATTTTTCAACCTGCCATGATAATAAATCCTTGCTTATCTCCGCAAGTTCATCAAGCATTTTGTCAAATTCAGTTTTAGTTGAAACTTTATCAACATATCTTTCACCCGATGTTACGTCATACATCAAACGAAATTCTTCAGGAGATGGTTCTGATTCTTCCGCAACTTCTGCAACTTCTATAACTTCTTCAGGCTCTAAAATTTCAGAAGGCTGTTCCTCTTCAACTTCGATTTCATTAATTTCAGGTTGAGAGATTTCGGGTTCAGGCTCTAATTCAGGTTCTTCGATTTTCTCATCAGGAATTTCTTCAGGCTCTTCAGGTTCTTCAGGCTCTGGCTCTGTAACTTCTTCGACCTCTTCAACTTCTTCCGTTACTTCTAACTCTTCAGGAGCTTCAGGAGTTTCAATTATTTCGGGTTCTGAAGATTCTTCAGGCTCTGAAATTTCTTTGGGTTGTTTCTCTTCTTCAACTGTAATTTCTTCAACTTCAGGTTGAGAGATTTCGGGTTCAGGCTCTAATTCAGGTTCTTCGATTTTCTCA
>CALBPU010000138.1 GCA_937899395.1 uncultured Fretibacterium sp. | reverse complement strand
ATATTAAATTTTAACCGTTGAAGTGATTTTTGTTAAGTGGCAAAATAAATATTAAAATTAGCGAGCGGTTATTTTAATAATTCTGCAAATCTAATTTATCTTAAGCAAAAATTAATATTGACATAAGTACTACAATAGTAATACTTTTATGAGAGGAGTTTGTTAATATGCCAAAAGAGGCTACTGTGCAAATTAGAATAGACGCAGATTTGAAAGAGCAGGCTGAGGCTTTATATCGAAAGATGGGAACTTCGTTTGCAGAAGCAGTGAGAATTTTTGCAAAACAAAGCGTTGAGGCGAATGCAATGCCGTTTACTATACGTGTACCTAAACGCAACATAATTTTAGGCGTTGCAAATGGGAAATATGCTATTCCTGACGACATTGATAAACATAACAATGAAATTGCTTCTATGTTCGGCGTGGAAAAATGAATATTTTGCTCGACACTCATATTGTCTTATGGGCTATTACTGAGCCGAACAAACTTTCTAAAAAGGCTCTTGAACTTCTTGAGGACAATAATAATAATTTTTACGTCAGTATCGCCTCTGTATGGGAAGTTGCCATAAAAAATATTAGGCATCCTGAAGATATTCCTATGTCAGATTTTGAATATGTGAATTTTTCTACAATGTCCGGCTTTGATATTTTACCGTTGAAAGTTGAACATATATTCACTTTGAAAACTTTGCATAGAATTAAAAATGCTCCTGAACATAATGATCCATTTGATAAAATCATGATTTCTCAAGCTAAGTCCGAAGGCTTCTATCTTCTAACAGATGACAAATTACTGCCTTTTTACGATGAAAGTTTCATTATTTACGTTTAAGTAAGCTCTGAAAAGTCCGCTAAATACCATAATCGAGCAGTTTTGGATAAAAAATTTTTTCGTTGTAAAATCTACATTTAGGCTTATCCAGAAGTCTTATCCATAAGTAGGAGGTTTTTCAAGTGATTTTCGGCTACGCTCGCGTAAGCACAAATTCTCAGGCTCGGGACGGAAATTCTCTCGAAGCTCAAATTAAGTTCTTGAAAGAAGCAGGAGCGGAAAAAATTTTCTCGGACGTTTTTAGTGGCTCAAAAAACAATCGCCCTGAACTCGATAAACTTTTGAAGATTATTCAGTCCGGCGATACTCTCATCATTACAAAACTTGACAGGATAGCACGAAGCATCATTCACGGAATTCAGCTTATTGAAAATCTTAGCGACAAGGGCGTAATTATCAACGTTTTGAACATGGGAACAATCGACAGTTCTCCGACAGGAAAATTAATACGAAATATTATGCTGTCTTTCGCAGAATTTGAACGCGATTTAATTATGCAAAGGACTCTCGAAGGAAAAATTGTCGCCCGTCAAAATCCTGATTTTCGTGATGGCCGTCCGAAAAAATTTTCAAGAGCGCAAATTAATCACGCTCTCGAATTATTGAAAACTCATTCTTATACTTATAAACAAGTTTCAGCCATGACAGGCATAAGCAATACAACTCTAATCAGGGCTAAAAACTCATGGATAAACATTAATAAGTTATAACATTTATAATTTTATAACTTGACAAATTTATAATTTATAAAGTTATTTGTCTATAAGCCTGAATGAGCTTTTGATATTCATCATTTTCTAACGCTTCGTTAATGAGTTTCAAGAACATATTATTTAAGTTCATATCTTTCAGCTTTGACAGAATTTTCACTTGTTCTAATAAATCTTTGTCGGGGTAAATCGTGAATTGATGTCTTTTTTCATCGTAGCTTGTTTCGGGATTCTGCTTTCGGGTTATAAATTTTGAAACGTCAGAATCCGAAGCAAATTCTCTCTTCTTAGCCATTTAAGAACTCTCCTATAAATTTCTCGTAATCCTGAGCGGCGTTGCTTGTCGAATATTCAAAAATACTTTTTCTGTCGGATTGGCTCACGCTGATTGTGTTGCACCTGCGGATTGTCGTTTTATAAACTTTCGTTTTCATGACATCGGCTATTTTTTGAAGCTGCTCTTTCTGATGTTGTCCTATGACGGTTCGAGGATTGAAAATCGTTATCAAAATTCCATCGACTTTCAAATTAGTGTTCATAAATTCCTGAACGTCATCAAGACTTGCCGACAATTCCATAAGGCCATCAACTGCGAACGCTTCGGCACTCGTGCAAATTATGACTTTATCACTCGCAACAAGTGAATTAGCTACAGCAACATTCAAAGCCGGCGGATTATCTATGACACAAAAATCATAATTTTTCTTCAAACTTTTTAAGGCTTTTTTCAACTGATATTCGCGTCCCGGCCTGTTCAGAGCAACATCAATATTACTGAGCCGTCTGTCTGAGCCTATCAAGTCATAATTTTTTAACTCCTGAACTGCGTCATTAATATCTTCTTTGCCCGTCAAAATATCGAAAGTTCCTACTACATCATTTTCTCCGCCGCTTGCTTTTGAGAAATTTCCTTGAGCATCGCAGTCAATAGCAAGAACTTTGAATTTTCGCCTTGAAAGTCCATTAGCTAAGGCAAGTGCAGTCGTTGTCTTAGCTACGCCGCCTTTTTTATTAATTAAAGTTATTACATTCATAAATTATAACCTTTCAAATTTTTGAATTTCTGACATTATAACATTACGAATTTGAAAATCTTTCGTAAAGGCTCATCAACGCGCTAACGATTTCTTCTTCGCTGATGTCCTTTGAAAATCCGTAAGCCTCGCAGACCGCCGCGTCATTTTCACGGTGGGCTTTCAATAACTCTTCGGGCATCGTCAACGGGTCGTATAAATCCGCAAGCGACGAATCCGGGAATTTTTCACGGGCTTCAAGAATTTTTTTCGCTGTCGATTCAATTTTCGATTTTTGCTTTTCATTAACGGACGGCCACACGAAATTGTTATAGACGATGTCTTTCGAGTAGCGATAACGAGTTTCAAGTCTTCCGGCTACTGTCCTAACCCACGCCATGTGAACACGCGAAGTTAAAACTCCGAAATGATAGAGCGTCGCGTCAGGGATTGTCTGAATCTGATTTGTCGGAATTACGTCAGAGTTAAGATAAGCCATCGGAATATATTTGCGATTTTCTGAAGAAACCATCGGCAACGCAATATATTTTTCGGGATTATTCGTGTCCCTGAACGTTGTCGGAGTTTCGGCTAATTTCTGCGTCCCTTTGTCTTTCATTTTGAGGCGGTTGTCCCGACATAATCTGACCCGTTCTACGACTTTTGAATTTTTATGAATTTCACTTGGAGAAATCCCGACTAACCATAGCACGTATCTTTTTTCATTATGGATAAGTTCGCGTCCGCCCATAAGCTGTTTTATATGCGGAAAATTTCCAAAAAGCGGTAAATCTTCGGACTCTATTTTCAAAGCGTCGCCGTCTAAAGGAACATTTCCGTTTTTCATAGCCGGAACATCGCATAATGGTTTGGACCTTACGCCTATAAAAACATTAGGTTGTTCATCATATTATTATTATTATTATTATTTTGCATATTATTCATTTGA
>CALBPU010000137.1 GCA_937899395.1 uncultured Fretibacterium sp. | reverse complement strand
CCTTAACAGGGCTATACAGTAGGGGCGAAGTGGACACGCCTGCAAGAATAAGGGTCGCATGACCAAACTTCTTGAACGAGGATTTTTATCCTTTCGAAGCCTTTGACTTTAGTCAAAGGAGGTTCACTGTTAATGGCTTCACAGGTTTTTGCTTTAAGCGATGCCGAATATTTGAAGATGAGAAAAAATAATCCCGGTTTCGCTCGTGCTGATAAAAAACTCGGTCAAGTTTGGAAACAGTTGAAAGATTCAATGTCAAAAGAAGATTTTGAGGCATTGCAAAAAAATCAGCGCAAATGGATTTCCGAAGGCAGGGATAAAGACGCAAAAGCATACATGAAGGAAGGATATTCGAGAGTTGAAGCCTACATGTTAGCAACTAATGACAGAACTAAAGAACTTCCCGAAATTGCTGAAAGCATAAAAACTTTTGAGCCTGATGAAGCTGAAGATGAAAAAAATTTTGAAGCTCCTTCAAATTCCTCAAGTCCTCAAGGAGAATACATCAAACGAAATAATAACGGTCAAAATGTTTTCATGTCCGTATTAATTGTTGATAAAAGTTCAATGGAGGTTCAAGTTTCGTTCAGCTTTGAAAATTCTCAAGCCTCTTGGACTTCAGCAGGCTGGATTGAGGATAACGTTTTGGAATTGTACGACAGAAGATTCAGCTCATGTTTCGCAACTTTAACCTTCTCGGATAATAATGTCGTAGTTGAAACAAGCGATTCAGATGATTGGGACGATATTTTAGACCCTGAAAATAAAATCGACGGAAAATATTCGAGAGATTAAAAGTATAATATAAATATATTTTGCGATAGGAGGGAAATTTTTTCATGCCACTTGATTTTGAAAATGAGATTGAATATGTTTATGATCCTGAAGAATTTCACAGGGAAGTTGTTTATGTCGGAGTAAATTCTCCTGAAGCTTTTTCGCGTAAGGAAGCCAGAGAAGCTGATAAAAGAGCCATTGAAACTTTCGGCATTCCTAGCATTTTGTTAATGGAAGCTGCTGCGGTTGCGGTAGTACGTGAAGTAAAAGAGTATATGGTTTTTGCTGTCGTATGTTCAACAGGAAGTAACGGCGGCGACGGTTTAGCTATTGCGAGACACCTTTGCATAATGGGTAAAGATGTCAGAGTTTACATTGTAGGAGACCCTAAAAAAAGCAGCGATGATTTCAAAACCAACCTTAAAATCATGAGCAAACTCGCTCCCGAAGTCTTAAATACTGTGAACGATGAAAATTTTAATGATTTCGAATCGGCTATCAAAGGCTGTGAAACATGTATAGACGCTATTTTCGGTACAGGTTTGAATCGGCCTGTTGACGGAATGCACAAACGTGTTATCGAAGCTATGAATAATTTCGCAACTCATGTAGTTTCAGTTGATATTCCTTCAGGGCTTGATTGCGATACCGGTGAAGAATTAGGCGTGGCAGTTCGTGCAGCTAAGACTGTTACATTTCACAGAATGAAAAAGGGGCTTGATATTTCCCCTCAATATGGCGGTGATGTTACTGTATCATATATTGGCATTCCGAATTAAAATTACAATATAAAATTTTTACATGGAGATGAATTTTTAAGTATGTTCAAAAAAATTTCAGCGTTAATCTTTTTGCTTGCTTTAAGTTTTTCACAGGCAGGCGCAACAGAGTACAACCCTTACAGCCTCAATTACCTTCATACTAACACGGGTTATGAAGCACAGGTTTACAAGGCTTACGGAAATACTTCTTACAATTTCTTTTATCAGCTCAGAGATGTAACAGGGGCTGCACGCAGCGATAACGTCGGAGGTTCTCAATGGTTCGCAACAGTCTACGAAAATTATTATTATTATTTCAACGAACTCATTGATACCGATGAAGAGTTATCAATTTACCGAAGAACAATGGGCGGAGAAATTCCTGACATAACGTTTAACACTGTCGGAGATATTATTGACGGATTTAATTTTATATTTGCCGAAGAACCTCAACCCTATGAAACTGAATGGCGGCGTTATATAAATTGGGGAGTGTTTGATGTTTATCCTGATCCTATTGAGAGCCTTTGCATTGTTACAACAAACGGTCAAGGAGATTTCAATATAAAATTCGGTAACCCTTACGCAAGGGAATTTCCGTTTTGGTGGAACTGGAGCACAACCAGCACAGCTCAAACGGGCGAAAAATGGTGGCAGCAGCATATAAGCTGGAAAAATACAAGTTATCCCACCACTGAGCCTATCGCGTATATTTACAGCGAACCTGATATTTATAAACTCTCAGAAGGTTTTACGGATTATGTAAAAGTTTACACTTACACAATTTCAACTGATGCGTCAGGAGATGTTGCAGGCCGTTATATTAATGACACATCTGACAATATCGTTTATACAATTTCAGGCGATATTAACGGAGTACATTATTTCTATAACACTGAAGATACTTTAGTATATACAGTTTCAGGAGACAGAATTTATAACTCAGCCGGAAATTTTGTTTACACAATCGAAAAAGACGCAACTAATTCAGATTTATATATTTGCGAAATCAGAGATGTCAATGAGTCGATAGCTGTTACAGGTTTTGATGATGATTATAACGTCAGTATTCAGCCCTCAAACGAGCAAGCTATATCTTCAGGCAATTCACTCGGAGTTACTGTGAGATTAAGAGGTGATTCAAATAATTACGGAAGCAAACTTGGTTATTTAACTTTCAGACAAAGAGCGAGCTTTGCATCAGGTTACAGTAATTACAGAGAGTTCGCTACAATCCCTATGGTTATTGCCAATGTTGCCGAAGGTAATGCGGAAGAAGAACCGTTAATTTTTGACATGAGAATTTATGACACGGATAACAAGACTTTAGTTGCACGAAAAAAATTCACATGGGACGTTCAAAGCAATATTCAGGAAGATTTAGGGACGTTATTTGTAACGAACTCGTCTAACGAAGACGCAGAAAATCAGGATACCCCTGTTACAACTTACAATCTTGAAACAAGAATTACAAACAGAAGCGGAACACGTTACGAACTTTACAGATATGACGGAATAGGCTCAAGGAACGGCGATGTTGAATACAGAGATGATTATGCGAGTATCATGCCTGATCATTGGAAATATGATTTAACACGTGATTCTTACGGAACATTGCCCGATTATTTCCTGCTTGATGCAAAAAGCCAAATTGCTCCGGGACTTGTTACTGTTTACAAGGAAAATATTGACGAAGGTTATCGTACAATGCCAACTGGGAATGTTATAACCGATTCATTCAGATTATATGAATACAACAATCCTCTTCCAAGAAATTTAAGTCTCAAACACAGACGCATTAAAGGAATGACAATTCCTGCGGAAATCGGAACACCTCAGACACGTTCAGGCAGCGATGGAGAAAGTTCATCAGTTCAGGCATTTAATATGGATTTCGCAAATAACAACGTGAACAACGCAGCTTTGTTACGTTTAGCGAGACTTGTATACAAAACACCTGCAATTATTCCGATTGATATTCTTACGTCAATCAGCCCTGTAAGTCCTCAAAGACCCGATAATAATACAGGTTCAGATACTACGAACTCATTCCAGATTAAATTAGGTGTTCCTGACGGCTTTGTGAATTATGAAGTCATTGAAATTTCAGACGATGTTGAACCGGAAGAAAACGGAGAAAATACTCCTCCTGAAGAAGGCGGCGAAAACGAACAAGGCGGTGAAGATGAACCTGAAAATGCTTCAGTGTTTACAGTTTCGGAATTTGTTTACAGCACGGATAAAATGGCGGTGCTTCCGTTCAAAGTTCGTTTAACTCTTCCTAAGAATAATATTTTCATCAACAATTATTGGAAAGAATTAAACGAGGCTGATTCGGATTCAGTTTTCGATATTTTTTCACGTCTTGCAAGTGTATATGTCAGAGTACCGAACACAATAGCTTCTGACGGAGCTGTAGACCTCTTCAAAGCTCTTAACACAGCTGAAAATAGGGGTGGAGTTCAAGGAGCAACAGCCAGAGATTTTGTTAATGTTACAGTTGATGATGAGAATGACAAATTATATGTTGATTTTATAGTTTTCCTTGCCGACGCAACAGCACCTGATGCAAGACAAAACGTAAATCCTTTAAGACCTGTTGTAAGTTCGTTTATTTACACATTTGAAGATGACGGAGTGCCTTACATGTTAATCGGAGACGGAGATGTTGATAAAGTTTGGAATTTAACATTCTATGTTGCAGCACCTGACACTTCAACTGCTTCATCATCTGTCCCAACAGAGGAGGAAGTAAAAAATTTCTCAGAATCATCGAGTAGCGGTACTTGTAATATTGAAGCTGTTGGAATTTTAGGCTTGGCTTTGTTAATGTTTAAGGTGAAAAAATTTAAGTAATAAAATAAAATAATGTAATAAAAATTCCCTCATGTCTCAAAAGGCACGGGGGAATTTTGCTGTTTTACAAGGGAAAACTATGCCTCAAGAAAAAGCTGGACGAAATAAGACTATAGATATTTCCGTTGAAGATGGCCGTCAATATCTTGAACGTTGTATTACGGTAGATAAAAAAGTAGAATTGACAGACATCACGGATAAGACAATATTGGGTGATTGCATGACCGTAATGCCGCTTTTGCCAACCGGTTTTGTTGATTTGTTGATAGCTGATCCTCCATATAATTTGGATAAGGATTTCAACGGTAGAAAATTCCAAAAAACTACAGAAGATTTATATATTGAATATACTGAAAATTGGATTGAAAAGGCAATACCTTTGTTAAAACCGAATGCAACGATATATGTGTGTTGTGATTGGCAATCAAGTTCAGCCGTTGGTTCGGTACTAAAAAAACATTTTAAAATTCAGAATAGGATTACTTGGCAAAGGGAAAAAGGTCGAGGAGCGTTAAATAACTGGAAAAATAGCATGGAAGATATATGGTTTGCAACAAATTCTAATTCATATACTTTTAATGTTGAGAATGTTAAAATTCGTCGTAAAGTTATTGCTCCTTATAAAGTTGATGGGAAGCCAAAGGATTGGGAAGAAACTGCAATGGGGAATTTCAGAAATACTTATCCTTCAAATTTTTGGGACGACATTTCTGTTCCATATTGGTCAATGCCGGAAAATACTGCTCATCCTACACAAAAACCTGAAAAATTACTTGCTAAGCTGATACTTGCTAGTTCTAATCCGGGTAACGTTGTATTTGATCCGTTTGTTGGTTCTGGGTCTACTTCTGTTACGTCGAAAAAACTTAATCGCCACTTTGTTGGAATTGAAATAAATGAACAATATTGCGTTTGGGCTGAAAAGCGTTTAGAAATGGCAAATGAAGATACTACTATTCAAGGATATGCGGACAGTGTTTTTTGGGAAAGGAATACGGCTGTATTGCAGAAAAAATTTAAAAATCCACAAATAACATTTCAGGAGTGGAGCGAAAATGTATAATAGTTATGCTATAAATAGGCTCGTTATGTACATTCAAAAATTAAACGGCATAGGTGATAAAGAAAAACTTTCTTCACTGGTAAAGAAAGAATTTAATCTTACGCAAGATAGAAAGGTGTTTTACTCCAACGATTTTGCTGTTCGATTTATAAAATCAAAAAGTAAACGTATGAATAATACTGTTTTGTCTCTGTCGGCTTTACAGAAATATGATGATAAACCATTTATTATATGCGTTGTTGCTCCTGATGCTAATTACATGATATTAGCTAACTCAACCTTTCTGAAAAAAATCAGTCATTCATCACAAGAATTGAGAATAGATAATATTCGCGGTAGCTTCAATGGAAACGACATAATGCTTGATTTTGCTTCTATGGAAAACGAGCCTGATAGTTTTCAGAAATTATTTGCCTATCATACGGGACTGTCTTTTCAGGATAATCTCGAACGTTTGGTTGAGAACACAAACAACATTGTAGGACGCAATCTGAAATTTCTTGTATCTACAGAAGATAAAAATAACATTCTTTCATCAGTAGATATGGCCGTGCGTTTCTTACAATCTCCTGAATATATCGACTTAAACAACGACCTTAATAGTAGGGTTGCAAGAATTCAAGGTGAAATTGCTATTGCGGCATTTATAGATAATGTCAATATGCGAGGGCGTGTAATAGAATATCTCATTACCGATGATGGTTCTACACTTAAAGATAAAATTATTAATGCTCTGCATTCCGACTCACCACTCCCGACATTCAAGACGGAAGATAAACTCGGAGATTACTCAAAAACATATCCATCGTACATAACAGAGACGGATATAAAAACAAAGGTTTTATAGTTAAAGCACTTGAAAATTCATGTTAAAATAAATAAATGAGTTATCCAGA
>CALBPU010000136.1 GCA_937899395.1 uncultured Fretibacterium sp. | reverse complement strand
ATGGGGAAAGACCAGAGCTTTATTCGACTGGGCAGGCAAACCACTTAAGAAGGCCGGGCCAAGCACTCCTGTTGAAATCTTAGGACTTGACGGAGTTCCCAATCCCGGAGAATCTTTCAGAGTCGTAAAGAGCGAACGTGAAGCAAGAGACGCATTAGATGAAGCTAAACTTGCCGAACGTGAAAATGTCGCTGAAGTCAAAAAAGCCTCCTTTGAAGATTTCTATACTAATTTTGAAGAAGGTAAACTTCCTCACATGAATTTAGTCGTTAAGTGCGATGTTCAAGGTTCATTGGAAGCTCTTTGTGCCTCGCTCGAAAAATTAGCTACGAATGAAGTAGGGGTTTCGATTGTTCACAGAGGTGTCGGACGAATTGCCGAAAGTGATGTTATGTTAGCTTCAGCTTCAAATGCCGTAATAGTCGGTTTCAATGTCAGACCTGACGGTAACGCTAAACGTATTGCCGAGTTAAACGGTGTTGAAATTCGTATTTACAATGTTATTTACGATGTCATTGATGATGTTAAGGCGGCTATGGGAGGATTATTGAAACCTGTGTTGCGTGAAGATTCATTGGGAGAAGTTGAGATACGAAAAATTTTCAAAGTCCCTAAAATAGGAAGGATCGCAGGTTCACATGTTACGAAAGGTCTCATAAAACGAACCGCAAAAGTCAGAGTAATTCGAGACGGCATTGTAATATGGGACGGAAAAATCGCTTCATTGAGACATGAAAAAGATGAAGCACGTGAATTAAAAGCCGGAATGGACTGCGGAATATCTTTAGAAGGTTATCAGGATTTTGAAGAAGGAGATATTCTCGAAGTCTACGATGTTATAGAGGAGAAACGCACGCTCTAATGAGTAACAATTTACGAATGTCCAGAATTAACAAGCAGCTTCAACGTGAAATTGCTTTGATAATTGAAACTCAAATCAAAAAGGAGAGCGTTAAAGGAGCAATTATAACCGGAGTTGAATGTTCAAAGGATTTAGAGAGAGCAAAAGTATATTTCACGGCTCTTGAATTTCGTAAATGTCCGGGAATTTTGAAGGACTTAAACGAAATTAAAGGAGCTGTAAGAGGCTTATTAGGTCAGACAATCAAACTCAGAAGAGTTCCTGCTCTCGAATTTATAATTGACAGAAGCAGCGAATACGGGGCAAAAATTGATAAAATCCTCGACAGCTTAGGCTTAAATAACACGGAGCAAAATAATAATGATGATGAATAAAAATTTTGACCAAAAAAATTTAATCCTTGCTTCTGAAATGTTGAAATCAAATTCATCATGGAGCATTTTCACCCATGCTAAATCGGACGGCGATGCTATGGGTTCTGCGACTGCATTGTTTGAGGCCGGAATAAATTTAGGCAAAAATGTCAGATGGTTTACTCCTGATAAAAATTTGCCCGAAACATATAAATTTCTCTCTCATTCTGATGAGTTTATAACCTGCGAAAATTTTGGTTTCGATGAAGAGAATGTCCTTTATGTTTTCTTGGATTGTTCAAATGAAGTTCGAGGTGTGAAAGGTTTTGATATTTCCAAAAATCTTAACGCTCTTAACATTGATCATCATGAGGATAACTCTTTATATTGCAGGGTAAATTGCGTTGACGGATTAGCTTCATCAACATGTGAAATGTTATACAGAATTTTTAAGGCCGATAACTGGAACATTACTCCTAAGATTGCTGAGAGTTTATATTTGGGAATGTTCACTGATACGGGAGGATTTTCGTTTTCAAACACAACGCCTTTAACTCACAGAGCCGTTGCAGAGTTAATAGAGCTTGGAATTAAGCCTGACAGAATGAGCGATTTAATTTCGCAGAATAAAAGATATTCGGATTTCTTGTTATGGTCTCGTGCTATGTCCCGTGTGAAAATTTTCGGCCATGAAAATATTTTTGCCCTTACTACAATTTTCCTTAAAGATTTTGAGGAAGTCGGAGCGGACATGACTGGCACTGAAGGTTTATCGAGTATGTTAATGACCCTTCGTGGAGTTAAATTAGCTTCAACAATAACTCAATATCCTAACGGCGATACAAGGTTGAGCATTCGTTCACGTGAAGGAAGCCCGTTCGGAGCAGGAGAACTAGGCAGAATGTTCGGAGGCGGCGGCCATGAAAGAGCAGCAGGAGCATCATTCAATGACGTTCCTATTGAAGAAGCTCAATCGAAACTCGAAGAAATTATTATGAATAAATATCATGAATGCGTTAGTGTTGATTAATAAGCCTGAAGGTTATCGAAGTTCAAAATGTGTCGGGATTGTTAAACGTAAACTCAACAAAATTAAAGTCGGACATTCAGGCACATTGGATTCGACTGCTTCGGGGCTTTTGGTTTTAGTAACAGGGAACGCTACGAGGTTAAGCGAATTTGTGATGTCATTGCCGAAAGTTTACAGAGCTGAAATTCAATTCGGCACTGAAACGAATACCTACGATTATTCGGGCGAAAAAATTTCGGAAAAAGGTTACGAAAATCTTGACGAAAAAATTTTTGATGATTTATTTTTTTCGTTCTTGGGTTATCGTCTTCAAACTCCTCCTGCCGTTTCAGCCATAAAAATTCAAGGCCGTGCAGCTTACAAACTGGCTCGTTCAGGAGTTGACGTTGAGATGAAAGCCCGGCCTGTATTTTTTCGGGACATAAAAATTGTTTCGCCCTATAACAAAGATAACGGTACTATTACGTTAGATATTTCATGCGGAAGAGGAACATATATAAGGAGCCTCGCTCATGATTTAGGGGAAATTTCCGGCTGCGGAGCTTATATAAAATCGCTTCAAAGAATTTCAATCGGAAATTTTAATTTAAGCAATGCAAATTCAATCGACGATGACGAGTATAAATTTGTAACGTTAAGTGATTTCGCTAAAAATTTCACGAGGATTTATGTATCAGACCGCGACGAAAAAACTTTTACTAACGGAATGAGCATATTAATTCGTCAAGCTGAAAAATTTTCACGAGGTCTAACGGTTATGAAGAATACAATTTTTGTTGAGGGAGGAAAATTTTTAGGTGTCGGAGCTTATGCCGGCGATGATTATATAAAGCCTTTAATGATTGTCTCTAAAATATCTTAAATCATGTTAATTACAATCGGAGCGTTTGACGGTTTTCATAAAGGACATGCGAAACTCTTAGAGCTTTGCAGAAAAAATTCGGTTAATAATGAATGGGGTGTCGTAACATTTTATCCTCACCCCTCTGAATTTATGCACAATCTTAATCACCCTATGTTCACTCTTAAAGAACGTGAATTAATCCGAAAAATTTTAGGCATTCCGAATATTTTCGTGCTGAATTTTGATGAAGAACTTAAAAATTTATCGCCCGAAAAATTTTGGAAGCTCCTTAACGAAAAAATTAACATTGACGGATTAGTTATCGGGAGCGATTTTCATTTCGGTAAAGAACGTTCGGGAGATGCTAAATCACTTGAAAATTTTGCCATGTCTCAAAATATTAACAAAATTTTAATTGTTGACCTCTTGAACAAATCAGATTTTTCAAGCTCAAATATCCGTGAAAAAATTTTAGCAGGAGATGTTAAACAAGCCGCAGAATTTTTGGGTTATAACTGGTTCGTAATCGGAAGCGTAATTCATGGCAACGAACGAGGCCGAACAATGAAATTTCCTACAGCTAATATCAATCTCAATGCCGACAAAATTATTCCTTCATACGGAGTATATTCAACGGCTGTATTAATCAACGGCAAATGGTATTGCGGGGCTTTATCAATCGGGAATAACCCTACGTTTCACGATGTTAATGAAACAAGAGCAGAAGTTCATATATTGGATTTTTCGGGAGATATTTACGGCGATGAAATTTTGATTTTGTTTTTGGACAGGTTAAGAGGCATAAAAACTTTTTCCGATAAAGAATCGTTAATTGCTCAAATTGAAATTGATACTGAAAAATGCCGTAAAATTTATAATGAAACAAAACCTGAAAAATTTTGTGAACTTGCGAAAAAATTTTACACACAAAAAAATTTAGAACCTGAGATTATAAAACTATGTTAATAGATTCACATTGTCATATAAATTCTGAAGAAATGCGTTTAGAGGCTCGAACAATATTAAATCGGGCAAGTTCTGCTGGCGTTGGAAAAATTATCAACGTCGGCTGTGATTTTGAAGATAGCTGCGAGGCTGTAGCTTTGGTGGATTCATTCCCTCACGTTAATCTTTATGCTTCAGTCGGAATACACCCTCATGAAGCTAAACGTTATGATGAAAAAATTCCAGATGAATTTCAAAGGCTCATCAAAAACGACAAAGTTGTCGCAATAGGTGAAATCGGATTGGATTATCATTACGACAATTCACCCCGTGAAATACAGCAAAAAATATTTGAGCTTCAATTAGATTTTGCTGCGAAAAATAACATGCCCGTTATTTTGCATATAAGAGAAGCAATGGAACCGGCCATGAAAATTTTGCGTGAATATCCGAGCTTGAGTTTATTATTTCATTGTTACAGCGGAGGGCTTGAATATCTTGATGAAATTTTAGAGAGAAAAGCTATGTGTTCCTTTGGCGGTGCTGTAACTTGGAATACAAAAGGCTCTGAAGAATTGCGTGAAGTCGTTAGGAAAATTCCCATAGAAAATATTTTGCTTGAGACCGACAGCCCTTATATGTCTCCTGTACCTTTCAGAGGAAAAAGAAACGAGCCTGCTTACGTCAAATATGTTTACGAAGCTGTTGCAAATGAAAGAGAAATGAGCGTTGATGATTTAGCAAATCAAATTGAAATTAACGCAAAAAATTTTTTCAAGTGGAGTGATTAAATAAAATTGTTTGAGTTCAAAGTTATAGCCGAGTGTCCTGTTACAGGAGCAAGAGCAGGAGAATTTGTAACTCCTCACGGAATTATAAAGACACCTGTATTTATGCCTGTGGGAACTTTAGCAACCGTTAAAGCTATGTCTCCTGATGAATTAAAGGAAATTAATTCACAGATTATTTTGGGAAATACATATCATTTATATTTGCGTCCGGGTTCTGAAGTTATTTCAAAGGCCGGCGGGCTTCATGAATTTATGAATTGGGACAGACCGATTTTGACGGACAGCGGAGGATTTCAAGTTTTTTCGCTGGCAAAGCTGCAAAAAATTACCGATGAAAATGTTTTGTGCCGTTCACATATCGACGGCTCGCAATTAATAATGTCTCCTGAGTGGTCAATGAAATTTCAGGGCATATTAGGTTCGGACATAGCGATGTGTTTTGATCAGTGCTGCGAATATCCTGCTACACACGAAAAAGCTGAAGAGGCCGTCAGACGTACTACTTTATGGGCAAAACGTTCAAAGAAATTTTTCATGGCCGAAAACGATTATAAAAAACAAACTTTATTCGGAATAGTTCAAGGTTCGGTTTATGATGATTTAAGAAGACGAAGTGCCGAAGAAATTATTGATATTGATTTTCCCGGATATGCAATCGGAGGTTTATCGGTCGGAGAATCTCATGAAGCTATGTATAATTCTCTCGATGTTCTAAATGAAATCATGCCTAAAAATAAACCAAGATATTTAATGGGAGTTGGTTATCCGTTAAATATCGTTGAAAGTATCGCAAGAGGTGTTGATATGTTCGACTGTGTTTTACCGACCAGAAATGGAAGAAACGCAACTGTCTTTGTTTCAACAGGACGCTTGAACATGAGAGGGAAAATTTACTCGGAAGATTTTTCACCGTTAGATCCCGAATGTGATTGTTATACCTGCAAAAACTTTTCGAGAGCATATTTGAGACATTTGGCAATGAGCGGAGAAATTTTAGGTTCAAGATTATTTTCATGGCATAATTTACGCTTCACAATAAAAATTGCTGAAGACGCTCGAAACGCAATCATCAACAAAAATTTCCCTGAATTTTTAGAGGACTTCAAAGCAAAATTCCATGACAACGATAACAGCGAAAATCAATAAATGGAATCCCGAACCTGAAATAATTTCAATGGCTTCCGAGATTTTACGTTCAGGAGGTCTTGTTGCATTTCCGACTGAAACTGTTTACGGACTTGGAGCAGATGCTTTGAACGTTGAAGCAGTGAAAAAAATTTACGAAGCTAAAGGCCGTCCTTCCGATAATCCTTTAATTTTACACTTGAGCAGTTATGAACAAGCTGAAGGTTTAGTTATCATGAATGACGTTGCGAAAAAGTTAATCAAAAATTTTTGGCCTGCACCTTTAACGTTAGTATTGAATGTAAACCCTTCCGCAAAAATTCCTTTACGGACACGCGGAGGACTTGATACAGTTGCGATACGAATGCCCGATAACCCTGTTGCTCTCTCGTTAATAGATGCTGCAAAAACTCCTATTGCTGCTCCTAGTGCAAATTTAAGCGGAAGACCAAGCCCTACGGATTTTCAAAGTGTCTTCAATGACATGAACGGAAAAATCGAAATGATTATTGACGGAGGAGAAACTGAAGCAGGCATTGAGAGTACTGTTATAGATGTTACAAATCCTGAAAAAATTTTGATGTTAAGACCGGGAGGAATGCCTCGCGAAATTATTGAAGGAGTTTTGGAAAAGGAGCTTGAAATTCCAGATGCTCTCAGCAAAAAACGTTCACCAGGTACACGATACAGGCATTACGCACCGAATATTCCCGTAAAAATTTGGCAATACGAAAAAAATTTTCCTGTTGATGACGTAAAAAATTGCGGCTATCTCGGAATTAATGATCCTGAAATAAAAAATCTGAATCACAAAATTATTTTCGATGATGTAAAAAATTATGCTCACGGATTATTTTCAGGCTTCAGGAAATTTGAGACTGAAAAAATTTCATATATAGTTGTTGAGTGGCCTGAAGATGATTTCGGATTGAGTGAAGGATTACGGGACAGAATTTTAAGGGCTTCAAGCAAATAAATTTGAATATGTATAATTATAGAGAAAAATTTTAAGAAATGGAGTGAAACAGAAACAGATGAGTTGGATAATCTTGGCACTGACGCTCGGTGCTGCTATAACATCTGTAATTCATGGAGTGTTTATGCTTTTTGGCTCAATAACTATAAGCGGCGGATCCGGTGGGACGCTTTTTGGATTGCCTTCAACAATTCTGGCAAGTCTTCCTATCGTGTCGGCTGTTTTTGCTCTGATAGGCGGAATAATAGCTTTTAACAGGAATAAGTGGGGTTCACTGTTGCTCTTTATAGCGGGCGGCCTTTGTGTACCGTCCAAAGATACATGGCTTTACGGAGGAATATATTTTTTTGCAGGGCTGCTTTGTTTTCTCTTGAAATCCCGTAAAGATGAATATGAGGATTTGCTGTATGAAGATGATTACGGTGATGAATATCCTCCTCAAATGCCGTCGAATAATTTTGTTAATTCCGAACCTCAATATCCTCAATATGAAGCGGAACAGGGAGATTTTTATTACGAAGATGAACCCGAACCTGTGGATGCTGCGGTTCAACATGTTCAACCGTTACAGCATGTTAAAGAGCCTGATATTCCTGAGAACAATACTAAACCCCAGCTTCGTCGCAGAATGTCTAAAACATGTCCTTATTGCGGAGCGATGGTTGCACGTGATGATAGAATTTGTAAAAATTGCGGTGCTGAACTTTATGTTCCTTCTGACGCTTTTGAAGTTCAACAAAATGTTCAAGCTAAAGCCCCCGAAATTCATGAGGATATTCAGAGCCTTAACGAACAGCTTTTAATGCCTTCCGAAACTCCTGAAGCTGCTGAAACTCCGATTAATAAGGGTTTTGAAATTGATCTTGATCAAATGAGACCTCATGAAAATTTCAATGAAGGCAATAATTTTTATCAACAAAATGAATCTGCGTCCGACCTCGATACGGAATTAAATTTTAATGCAAATGATGGTGATTATATGAGCAATTCACAATCTGTACAAGGTTACAGAGCGGTTAAGCCGGTGAAAAATATGAAAGACGTTGCAAAAGTTTCAAAACGTTCTAGTTATGGAGATAATTATGACGACACCGTTTCGTCGTATCAGCAATTCTCGAAATACACACGAAGAGCAAAAAAACGTAAACGTTCGACAGGCAGAAAAATTTTAAGCATGCTTTTATTAGTTGCTGCTGTCGGAGGTGCTTTATATTTCCTCTTGGGTCTCAGGAAATTACCCCCGGGAGAGCTTCCGCCGATTGCAGTTAAAGAAGTAAAAATCATTGAGCAGCCCGAACCTTCAACTCCTGCAAGCGTTCCTGATGAAAATATTGCTCAAACTGTCGAGCTTGCTTCACCGTCCGAAAATATTTTGCCGAATTTCACCCCTGACAGGACACCTAAAAGCGGAATGATAGTCGGTAGTAACGTAAATGTACGTTCGGATCATTCGACGAGTTCAAGCAGGATAACACGTCTAAGTGTCAACACAAAAATTGATGTTATAGGAACGTTCAACGTAACCTCAGGACAATATCAGGGCATTTGGTACAACATCAGAACAGGAGGAAGAGAAGGTTGGGTTTACGGACGTTATGTTCAGCCTTTAGGTTCAGGATTGCCGACAGGATATTCAAACGCTTTGCTTAAATCTTTCGGGAGCAATCGTTCGCAACTGGTTGAAACTTTCGGAACTCCTTCGAGAAGCTCAAATACCTCTGCTGAATGGTCAGGGTCAGGAATTACAGCGACATTAAGAGGCGAGGACATAACGAAAATAAGATTAACTGCTTCGAACCGTGAACTTCAACTTCAAAACGGATTGAAAACAGGAATGAGTCAGACTGCTTTGTATCAAATTATGGGATTTCCTTCAGGATTGAGCAACAGAATTTTGCAATATAACGAAGGAAGCAAAACAGGTTTGAGTGTTCAGTTGGACAGAAATAACGCAATAAGTTCGATAACGGTTAATGAAATCCGTTAAACCCGATAACCCCTCCGTCAGTTTTCAACTAACACTTCCCATTAACAGGGACGGCGAGAATTTTGTAGTTCTTGTCTCCCCTGAGAAGGGGAGATGTTGAACAAAGTGAAACAGAGGGGTTAAGAATTTTTAGCTCTCTCACGCAAAACTCTTCTCAAAATTTTTCCCGTGCCTGATAACGGAAATTCAGTTACAAATTCAACTGCTCTGGGAACTTTGAAATGTGCTAATTTTTCCTTCGCAAATTTTATGATGTCCCTGTCAGTTGCTTGTGCTCCTTCTTCAAGAAGAACATAAGCCTTAGGAATTTCACCGTTAATATCATGCGGCATTCCTACAACGACGGCCTGATGTATCGCAGGGTGTTCTGCCAAAACTTTTTCGACCTCTTGAGGATAAACGTTAAATCCTCCGACTATGATAATATCCGTTACACGGTCAAGAATGCTCACGTAACCTTCATCATCAATCTTAACATAATCGCCGGTGTTCAAAAATCCTTCATTGTCAAATCGTTTGGCGGTAATTTCGGGAGCGTGTAAATATCCCGGAGTTACTGAAGGCCCTTTCACCCATAAAACCCCTTCGTTATCGTCCGTTGAATTTCCTTCTCGAGTTTTGAGTTTATATTCATATCCCGGAAGTACTGGGCCTATGCTTCCTGTTTTTTGAGTTTCACAGTCATGATTAACACAAATTACGGGAGATGTTTCGGTCAGTCCGTAACCTTCCATGATGTCTCTTCCCAAAAATTTCAAAGCCTGTTTATGAACGTTAGGATTTAATTTATCTCCGCCTGTGCAAATTATTCGGATTCTTGATAGCGGTTCGGAAGGCATTTTCCCTTTTTCAACCGACATTAACAAAAATGACATTATAGCAGGCACAACAAACATTACATCAATTTTTGCCTCTGTTATTGCTCTGATTGTTACGGTAGGAGGAAGGAAACCGGGAGCTATTGCAATTTTCGCTCCGATTGTTAAAGGCAAAATTATTGTTACGGTATAACCGAACGAATGAAAATTCGGAAGCACCGTTAAAAACGTATCTTCACTGTTGATTGACCTAACCATATCGTTAGTTGCTTTACAGTTGGCGGCTAAATTTTCGTGAGTTAATGGAACTGCTTTCGGATTTCCTGTTGTTCCTGATGTAGCAAAAATTATCGCGTAATTTTCAGTTTCAGGTTCCTGAATTTTTCCTTGAAATGCCGGGAGTGATACGCTGTCTAAATCACATGTTAAACACGGCCATAAATTTTCAAGTTCAGGGATTTTATGTTCAGTGATAACTGCGAAAGGCTTAATTAAATCTAAAGTTCCGGTTAAAGATTCAAGACCCGCTTTTTCGTTTAACGGGCAAAAAATTCCTCCGAGTTTCCAACATGCTAATGACAGCGCAGGAATTAACGGTGAATTTCTCAACATTGAAACAAGTTTTTGACCTTTAGTAAAGCCGGCGTTCCTTAAAACATTTTCGCAATTTTCAACGATTGTTAATAAATTTTTTCGGGTGTACCATTTGCCGTCCCACCAATAACAATTTTTCTCACTGTCATTTTGAAGTTGGGGAATAATAATCTCTTCAAGTCTAACCATTAATTTTTTCTCTCTCCTTTTGACGCAAAACACGTCTTAAAATTTTTCCCGTCGATGAAAGAGGGAGGCTCTCAACAAATTCAACAGCTCTAGGAACTTTATAATGCGATAATCTTTCCTTGCAGAAATTCACAAGCTCTCTTTCACTGACTTCAACGCCTTTTTCAGGAATTATAAAAGCCTTCGGAACTTCGCCGCTCATATCGTTAGGCATTCCTACAACAACAGCGGTATTAACGGCAGGATGTTCCGACAAAACCGCCTCAACTTCCTGAGGATAAACGTTAAAGCCTCCGACAATGATAATATCAGTTACACGATCCAAAATTTTAATATATCCGTCCTCGTCAATCTGAACATAATCACCTGTGTTAAACCAGCCGTCTTGAAATCTCTCGTGATTAATTTCAGGGGCATGATAATAACCTGACGTAACTGAAGGTCCTTTTGTCCACAAAACACCTTCGTTTTTATCGGTGAGAATTTTCCCGCTTTCATCTCTCAACTGTAATTCAAATCTCGGTAAAGCAGGGCCTACTGTTCCTAATTTTCGGACTGAAGGCTTAGGATTGACGGCTAAAACAGGTGAACATTCCGTAACTCCGTAACCTTCAATTACAGGAACTCCAAATGCTGCCGTAACTCTGTCATCTATTTTAGTATTATAACGATCTCCGCCTGCTATCAATAATTTTATGCCCGTCAATTTTTTACCCTGACGTTCAAGCATTGAAGTTATGAAACTGAACATAGTAGGCACTAATAACAGAACATCGGGTTTAGCTTCTTCAAAAGCTCTGAGAGTGTTTGAAGGAGGCATGAAATTTTCGATTAAAACCTGCGACGCTCTCAAAACAAACGGAAGGACGCAGCAAATTGTAAATCCGAAAGCATGAAAATTCGGCAACACATTTAACAAAGAATTTTCAGGGTTCAAATCGGGCACATGTTCAAGACAAGCGTTAATGTTATCCAAAATATTTTCGTGAGTTAAAGGTACTGCTTTCGGATCGCCTGTTGTACCTGAAGTCGAAAAAATTACGGCTAATGTTTTGTCGAAATCATCAACTGGAGCTGTAACGCCTTTGAAATTTTCAATCCCGTTAAATTTCGTCGTGTAAAATCTTGAACAAACCCAACCCGAATTTTTGAGTGCAGTTTCAAGTTCTCTTTTAACACTCTCGGATAAAATTACAGCGAAAGGTTTTAACAGCTTCAAAGTTTTCAGCAAAGAAATTTCGCCCGTTTTTTCATTCAACGGACAAAACACTCCGCCTAAATTCCAAGTTGCATACATTAAAGCTAAAGTCATTGGAGAATTTGGCATTAAAACAGCGAGCCTTTGACCTTCGGAAAATCCTGAAGCTCTTAAAACGTCCGTGCATTCTTGAGCAAGTTCGCCGAATTTTTTTGCGCTCCACCATTCATGATTGAACCAGAGGCAATTTTTATCCGGCAATAAAGAAATATATTCATCAATTTTTTTTTCAAGCATAAAAACTTTTACTCCCTTAAAAAAAATTTAGTTTAATTATTTTATTTTATAATTTGCAAATTTTGTAGTAGAATATTTGTCAAGACAGTTAATGTTTTTGAAATTTTAGAGGGAGGTTTTTTCTTTCATGCCAAAGAGAAACTGGAAAACTATGGACGGTAACGAAGCAGTAGCACACGTTGCGTATGCTTTCTCCGAGATGGCCACGATTTATCCGATTACACCTTCATCGCCTATGCCTGAGCATATCGACGAATGGGCAGCACACGGACGCAAAAATATTTTCGGACATACTGTAAAAGTTACAGAAATGCAATCCGAAGCCGGAGCAGCAGGAGCATGTCATGGCGCATTATCAGCAGGAGCACTCGCAAGCACCTATACAGCTTCACAGGGTCTGTTACTTATGATTCCTAATATGTACAAAATTGCAGGTGAATTACTTCCCGGAGTCTTTCATGTAACAGCAAGAGCTATAGCAATGCACGCCCTTTCAATCTTCGGAGATCACAGCGATGTTATGTCAACAAGAATGACAGGCTTTACGATGATCGCCGGCGGTTCCGTTCAGGAAGCACACGACATGGCAGCAGTAGCTCATTTAACAGCAATTAAATCAAGCGTACCTGTATTGAATTTCTTCGACGGTTTCAGAACATCACACGAAATTCAGAAGGTTGACGCATTCGACTATAACGACCTCGCAAAACTCGTTGACTATGACGCAATCGCAGCTTTCAGAGATCGTTCAATGAGACCTGAGAAACCTTACACAAAGGGAACTGCTCAGAACCCTGATATTTTCTTCCAGGCAAAAGAAGCTTCACAGCCTTTCTACGACAAAGTACCTGACATCGTAGCAAAATATATGAACGACATCAAAGGAATTTGCGGCCGTGAATATCACCCGTTTAATTATTACGGAGCTGCTGATGCTGACAGAGTAATCGTAGCTATGGGTTCAGTATGTCAGGCAATCGAAGAGACCGTTGACTATTTGAACGCAAGAGGAGAGAAAGTCGGAGTTGTTGAAGTTCACCTTTACAGACCGTTCTCACCGAAATATTTCTTCAGAGCTTTACCGAGAACAGTTAAAGCTATCGCAGTACTTGACAGAGTTAAAGAAGTCGGAGCATTAGGCGGCCCGTTATACGAAGATGTCTGCTCATTATTCGTCGGAAATGACAAAGCCCCGAAGATCGTAGGCGGACGTTACGGACTTGGCTCAAAAGATACAACACCGAGCGATATTAAAGTTACGTTCGATAATTTGAAGCTCTTTGAACCTCGCAACAACTTCACACTCGGAATTATTGATGACGTAAACGACAGCTCATTAATTCCTGACGAACACATCAACGCCGCTGCTGAAGGAACAGTTTGCTGCAAATTCTGGGGACTTGGTTCAGACGGTACAGTCGGAGCTAACAAAAACTCAATCAAAATCATCGGCGACCACACCGACATGTATGCACAGGGCTACTTTGATTATGACTCAAAGAAATCCGGCGGAATTACAATGTCGCATTTACGTTTCGGAAAATCCCCGATTAAATCAACTTACCTCATTGACCACGCTGACTTTATAGCATGCCACAAACAGGAATATGTAAATCAATATGATTTATTACAGGGAATGAAAGAGGGCGGCACGTTCTTACTTAATACTCAGTGGACAACACTTGAGGCATTAGAGGAGCATTTACCTGCCAGCTTGAAACGCAAATTAGCTAACCTCAACTGCAAATTCTATGTTATTAACGCTGTTGACGAAGCTCAGAAACTCGGACTCGGTTCAAGAACCAATACGATAATGCAGTCAGCATTCTTCAAACTTGCAAACGTTATTCCGATTGATGACGCTGTAAAATTCATGAAGGAAGCAATCGTTAAATCATACGGACGCAAAGGCGAAAAAGTTGTCAACATGAACTACGCAGCCGTTGACGCAGGATTAGCCGGAATTATCGAAATCAAAGTTCCTGAATCATGGAAGACAGCAGAAGATGTTAAGAAAGTTAAACCCGGAATGCCTTCATACGTTCCTGAATTCATCAGCTATCAGGTTGAGACAATCAATGCTCAAAAAGGCAATACACTTCCTTCAAGCGCATTTGTTGACGGTTATGAAGACGGACACTTCCCGGCAGGCACAGCGAAATTTGAGAAACGCGGAGTTGCAGTTATGGTTCCTGAATGGAACAGCGCAAAATGTATTCAGTGTAACCAGTGCTCAATGGTTTGCCCGCACGCAGCAATTCGCCCGTTCTTACTTGACGCAGCTGAACAGGCAGCAGCCCCTGCAAACTTCGGAGCAGTTGATGTTAAAGCACCGAAACTTAAAGCAGCAGGTTATAAATACAAAATGCAGGTTGACACTCTTGACTGCTTAGGCTGTGGAAACTGCGCAGATATTTGCCCTGTCAAAGCTCTTGAGATGAAACCGACAGCTTCACAGGCAGATCAGATCGACAACTGGACATTTGCAGTTGAAGAAATTGCTGATAAGACAGACGCAGGCGATAAATTCACAGTACAGGGTTCACAGTTCCAGAGACCGTTATTCGAGTTCAGCGGAGCTTGCGCAGGTTGCGGCGAAACACCTTATGCGAAGTTAATCACACAATTATTCGGCTCAAGAATGATTATCGCAAACGCAACAGGCTGTTCATCAATTTGGGGCGGTTCAGCACCTTCAATGCCTTATACAACCGACGCTAACGGACACGGCCCTGCTTGGGGTAACTCATTATTTGAAGATGCCGCAGAATACGGAATGGGCATGAAACTTTCAGTCAACGTTATGGTCAATTACCTTACAACGGCTGCTGAAAATTTAATCAAGATGGACGATGTACCTGCTGAGGATAAAGAAATATTACAGGCTTGGCTTGATGCTCATCTTGGCGGTGAAGCTTCAGTACCTGCTGCTGCAAAAGTTGAAGAACTCTTGGAGAAGATTTTCTGCTGCTGTGGCTGTGAAGAACACGAACACGCTCCGTTAAGTGAAGCTGCAATGAAAGAATTTAATATCATTGCGACATATCATGACTATCTCGTTAAAAAATCAGTTTGGATTATCGGCGGAGACGGCTGGGGCTATGACATCGGTTACGGCGGATTAGATCACGTTCTCGGAAGCGGTGAAGATGTAAACGTCCTCGTACTTGACACAGAAGTTTACTCAAATACGGGCGGTCAGTCATCGAAATCAACACCTACAGCAGCCATTGCTCAGTTCGCAGCTTCAGGAAAGAGAACACGCAAAAAGGATCTCGGCAGAATGGCAATGACCTACGGGACAGTTTATGTAGCTCAGGTTGGAATGGGAGCAGATAAGAATCAGTTAATGAAGGCTCTCAAAGAAGCTGAAGCTCACAAAGGCCCGTCATTAATCATTGCTTACGCACCTTGCATTAACCACGGTATCAGAGCAGGTATGGGCAAAACTCAGGAGAGAACAAAGCTCGCTGTTGAAGCAGGTTATTGGCACCTTTACAGATACAATCCTGATCTCATTGCTCAGGGCAAAAACCCGTTCGTTCTTGACAGCAAAGCTCCGAAGTCAGATTACAAAGAATTCCTGCTTGGTGAAGTTCGTTACTCATCACTCAAACTCGGGTTCCCTGACATTGCTGAAGAACTGTTTGACAGAAACGCAGCCGAAGCAAAAGAACGTTACGAGACTTACAAAGCACTCGCTGAAATGGCAGCACAGCCTGTTGAAGCGAAGTAGTTAATTTAATTTTTTCGGTGTATAAAACCGACATGAAAAACAAAGGCCGGGTATTTTGATTTAATGCTCGGCTTTTTTCTAAGGATAAAGTCAGATGTTGTTGCTGAATGAATTTGATGTAGGTTTCTTAGAAGGCCGTGATGAAGGACTTGCTGAAGGTCGCTCTGAAGGAAGAAATGAAGGAAGAAATGAGGAAAAACGTGCAATATATGAACGCCTCACAGCAAGCGGAATGTCTGCGCATGAAGCAGCAATGTTTACAGGTTGGAAAGGATAATGTGATGCAATATTGAAGAAGGTATTTATAAAACGTAAGGCTTTTACATTGGTTGAATTATTAATTGTCATCGTTGTTATTGGAATATTGACAACAATGATGATGCTGGCTTCTGCGGAGATGGCAGCGACGGCAGAGGCTGCGAAAGTTGTAACTAACTTAGAGGTATGGAAAATGGCTGCTATTATGTGGTATACCAACAATATCGATAAGGTAAACGAAAAGGGACGTATTAGAAAAGACGGTGAAAGCGCAGGAAAGTTTACAGGGTTATTTATTTACAACAAAGATGTAGGAGCAGGCGAAATATACAAGTATCTTGATAATGGTAACTTAACCGTAAATTCAGACGGCACGGTAAAAGATGATGAAGGAGGAATATATTATACGGATTATTACAGTTACGGAACTATTACAGATTCACAAGGAGACACTAAAACACGTGTTATGTGGCTGATAGTTTATAAGCTGGGAGATAAAAATTATCGTGTACAGAAGAAAATAGAAGCTCGTGCGGCTCGTGCAGGAATTATAAATAAAGTTCCGGGCGGTGCCAGTATTTCCGGTCTTCCTTCGTATCAAGCTGACAGCAATGGTCCCGATACCGTTTATGTTGCTATAAAAGTTTTAGATTTCGGAGAATGAGAAATAAATAGTATTAAATTTGAGGAGAAATTTTGATGAACAATAAGAAGGCTTTTACACTTGTTGAACTTTTAATTGTAATTGTTGTTCTTGGAATCTTAGCGGCAATGATGATGTTTTCAAGTACGGAAGCTGTAACCACAGCAAAGGCAAATAATATTATAACTGGTTTAGACACCCTCAGAAAAGCGGCTTTATCTTGGTATGCTGATAATAAACATTGTGTAAGAACTAAAGAAAATGAAGGCCAAACATATTGGATTTACTACCATGACGGTAGTGATGCTAATTTTGAAGGTTTTGCCAGAAAGCACTCGAAAGATATACTGAAATATGTTGAGCATAACAGTTCAATTAAATTAACAACTGACGGTAACGGCAAATTGGATAGCGGACAATTTTGCTTTAGTATCGCAGACGGTACTAAGAAAAAAAGTAATATTTGGTACGTAGGTTATAAATTCAAGGATAATGAATCAAAAATAAAAGAAAAAATTTCAGGACGAGCAACTAAACTGGGACTTATAGGAGGAGGGGGCGATTCATGGCCTAAACCGACAAAAGATAAAACATTTACCGCTGAAGATAATATAGTTTGGATGTATATTATGACTAACGGCGAATAAATAACACCTCACAATTTGCCGGCTGTGTGTATAATTGTAACTTATTAAATTTTTTTATGGAGGTAATTTTTATGAAAGCAAAAAAACTTGTGAGTAGGGGGTTTACACTTGTCGAATTATTAATAGTCATAGTTGTGATTGGCGTGTTATCGGCCATGATGATGTTAGCAAGTACAGAGATAGTATCTTCCGCAAAAGCAACAAAAATAATAAGTGATATGACACAACTTAAAAAAGCTGCTACTGCTTGGTATCTTGATAATTATGAGAGAATAGGGAAAGGTGCTGGAGGAGATAAGGTAGAATATGGTGTAAAAGTTAATGGAAACATAACACGTTTTAGTGATTTCATAAATGGCAAAGGAGGCTCCGAATTTCTTAAATATATAAGTAATGGAGAGTCAATGAAGCTTGGAAGTAAAAGTCAACGTAATCAAGAAGATTTGTATATATTAAGATCTACCGGAAAGAGCAAATATTGGTATGTTTCCTATTATCTTGGTAATAAATCGACCCTCAAATCGAAATTAGCAGGAAGAGCAAAGAGTATTGGATTATTGGGAAGTGATAACCTTACAACAGATAATCAAATAAACCAGACTTACACTAATCAGGTCTATGTTGACCTCTTGCTTTTAGAGATGAATTAGATGTTAGTGCAGATTGCTCCCGAAATAGAAAACCGTTTAACTTCATGGAGTATCGCAACAAATAAACTTCCTGAAAATTTTGTGAATGAAATATTAAAAGAAGCCTTAAGAAGGAAACATGTTCATTTGAAGAAGTTGAGAAAGAATTAAATAATTAATGTAAGGGAAATAACAATGCAGGCACTGGAAAAAAAACTAATTTCGATAACATCTGAACGACAGCTTACAATTCCTCAAGAGTTTTATATGCTGCTTGGCTTTGAAAATGAAGCAATTTGTACGCTTGTTGATGGTGCATTGATAATTGAACCGGCTTCTCATGTTCCGAGCGGAGAATTTGATGATTTTATTAAATCCGGCGTGAACACTCGCGACTTCAGTAGTGAGATGAAACGCCCCGTATATTTGAATTTTTAAAATTTAG
>CALBPU010000135.1 GCA_937899395.1 uncultured Fretibacterium sp. | reverse complement strand
GGTTCATTATTAATTGGTTAAAAATCAGCAAAAGTCATTAATGGTTAATCATAAATTTTTCTGATTTAGTTTATAAAGGTCAGACTTATAATTTATGCCGTTGTGAGGGAGATAAATAAAACCTCGCGTAATATAAAAAGAGTATTAAGGAGATTGATTTATTATGGCAAGAGAAAGATTTTATCCTGTAATGAGAATGATGGATCCTGAAAATATTTTTGATTCGTTTACAAAAAATTTCGCAGTACCATTCTTTGAGGACGGTTTTAGAGGATTTTCAGCTAACGTAGATTTATATCGTAAAAACGGAAAAATTTTTGTTGAAGCTGAATTGCCCGGAATAGCTCCCGAAAATGTTGACCTTCATGTTTATGCTGACAGATTGACATTATCCGCTGAGAAAAAATCCGAAACAAAAGAAGGCGGAGATGACAAAAGTTATTTCAGGAGCGAAAGAAGCTGGGGCAAAGTTGAAAGAGTTGTTTCATTCCCTGTTGAAGCTGATCCGGAAACAGCAAAAGCTAATTTCAAAAACGGAGTTCTTACTGTTGAAGTAACAGAGAAGAGTCAGGATAAGGCACACAAAAAAGTAAGTATCACCGCAGAAGCATAGTTATATAAAAAACACGAAAATTTTTTAGCGCAGTTCTTAATTCAAAAGGGCTGCGTTTTTTTGTTTTTTTATGCGATAATCTTACAAAATTTTTTTCATCTCAAAGGAGAGATATTCATGTTGAAATCAAAATTCAAATTTATTATTCTTTTTGCGCTTCTTTCATTTTCAACGGCTTCAGAAGCTCTTAACTTGCTCGAAGATTATGACGTAATAGTCGCTGGCGGTGGAACAGGCGGAATATCTGCTGCGATTCAAGCTGCTCGAATGGGCGTTAATGTCCTCGTCGTTGAACCTACAGAATTTTTAGGTGGTCAAGCAACTGCGGCAGGCGTTTCTCAAATGGACGATTTAAGCGGTCAGGAGAGCGGTTTATATCACGAATTAATGAATAACGTTGAAGAATATTATTCGGCTCGCGGAAAATCTATCTTCACTCCATATTGGGAAATTCCAAACAGGGGTTTTGAACCTCACATAGGACACAAAATTTTAATGAATATGGCAAAAGGTGAAGACGCTCCTGACATTTTATTCAATTCCGAAATCATTGCAGTTAATACCGAAAAAATTATTTCATCAAATGAAAACGGCCTCAATGAAATTTCACGAATTAACAGCGTTATTATCAAAACTCCTGAAGGCAAAAAAAATATCACGTGCAAAATTTTAATCGATGCTACAGAATACGGAGATATTATTCCGATGACGGGTGCTGAATACAGAGTCGGAAATTCCGTTTCTCCTTCAATCAATCCCAAAGCAATGATTCAAGATATAACATGGACTGCAATAATCAGAAAATATCCTGAAGGCGTTCCTGAACATTTGAAACCGAAAAATCCTTTACCAGGTTATGATCAAGCAAAATGGAATTACGAAAATTATGTAACAAAAAACGGCTCCGACTTCAAAGGCGTATATCCTGTCGAACTCCCTGTTAATTTTGTAACACATAATGCTTACAGGGCATTACCTGATTCATTTTTGCCCGGAAATTATGATGCTGATAAACTTAATTGGCACTTAATCACTAAAACAGGAGCAAATTGGGGCAATGATTATCCAGGACAATATAAATGGCGAAATAAATACGGGCTTCCGGCAGCTTATATCGAGGACAAAAATTTGCGCAAAAGAATTGAACGTGATGCCTTGATTAAAACTTTGCATTTTATTTATTACATTCAAAACGAACTAAGTGAAAATTGGTCTGTCGATGAAAATGAATATAACAAACTTCCCGAAGCCGCTCAAGATTTGCCCGAAGAATGGAAAAATATCGCACGACATTTCCCGCCTGTTCCTTACGTCAGAGAATGCCGCAGAATAATCGGTGAACATGTTTTAACGTCCGAAGAACTTTACAACAATTCTTTGAGCTACAAAAACGGAAATAAAAATCTCGAAATCTCCGACGCAATAGCAATCGGTTGTTATATTCTCGATTTACATCATTCTGACGACGGCAATGACATGGAAAAAGATTTAGGGGAAAAAGCAGAGTATATTCATTCTCATTCACCTAAAGGAAATTTTCAGGTTCCTTTAAGCATATTAATTCCGAAAAATGTTGATGGTTTCATAGTTGCTGAAAAAAATTTATCAATGTCAAGATTAGTTGCAAGTGCTTTGAGACTTCAGCCTATAACGATGATGACAGGACAGGCCGCAGGAGCTTTAGCAGCTTTATCCGTTATTGATGAAATAAACCCGAGCGAAATTAAAGCCGTAAAAGTTCAGAAGGCATTATTGGATTCGGAAGTTGATTTATCGCTTTGCATGTATTCGGACGTACCAAAAAGGCACAAATATTACAAGGCAATTCAGCTTTCAAACCTCTATAAATTAATTGAACCTTCCGAATATCCCGCTAAAAATTCGGATAATATAACTTATGTTAATGAGGACGCAAAAATTCAGGGTCGTTTCGGAGTTGATGAAATTTTAACAGGAACAGAAGCACAAGAAATCTCTGAAAAATTTGAAAAAGATTTTAACGTTCATGTTGAAATTAATGAAGGTTTAACTAAAGGTGAAGCTGCTGAAATTTTGATGAAAGCGATGTTGAAATAAAAGAGCCGCTTTGTTTCTACGGCTCCTGTTATTTTTTGATGAGTTGATGTTATGCGCGTTTATGCAAAAGTTCGTGTTCACGACCCTTTATCAGCGTTTCATAAACTGAAAGAGCCAACGGATTTTCGTTTGACTTCTTAATTTGTGTTGCTACGTCGGATTCATAAAGCCCTGATTTTCGAGCTTCTTTCGTCCTGACCCCTGCATGTACTGGTTGACCGCCTCCCATTATGCAGCCTCGCCTGCATGCCATTATTTCAACAAAATGATAGAAGCTCTCACCGTTTTTTATTCTTCTCAATAACGCATCTGCCTCAGCAAGTCCGCTGACTACTGCCGCTTTAATCTCGTTACCCTTGTAATTAAATGTGAACTCACGTAAAGATCCCGGCCCTCTTACGCCGCTGTTACGCAATTCTTCAATCGACGAACGTTCAGGCCCTTCGCAAAGTGTACGTAATGCAGCTTCCATAACTCCGCCTGAATTTCCAAAAATAACTCCTCCGCCTGAGCCCATTCCGAAAGGCATATCCGCAGCTTCACTCTCAAGTCTGTCAAATCTTATTCCGGCTCGCTTAATCATGGTTATCATTTCTTCAGTCGTTAGAACATAATCAACATTTTGTTTCCCGTCGCGTTTTAAGTCCTCGCGTAAAATTTCAGCTTTTTTGGCTGTACACGGCATTATAGCGACAGACAAAATTTTTTTGCCCTCGTTATGTTCAGGATCCGCATAATATTCACGAGCAACAGAACCAAGCATTTGAAGCGGTGAATAACTCGTAGAAATATTAGGCACAAATTCAGGCCAGCGTTTTTCACAAAATGAAACCCAAGCAGGACAGCATGAAGTTAATAACGGAAAAGACCCGCCCTTCTTATAAAGCTCAAGAAATTCTTTGCTCTCTTCAAGAATCGTCATATCCGCTCCGAATGTTGTGTCATAAACTTCATCAAAACCGAGTTTATGAAGAGCAGCTACGATTTTCCCCATAACGTTTTCGCCTTTAGTTCCTCCGAATGCCTGACCTGCTGCAACTCTGACGGCAGGAGCAACTTGTGCAAAAACTTTTACGTTCGGATCTGCTAAGGCTTCCCAAACAGGACGTATATTTGTTTTTATACTGATTGCTCCCGTAGGACATACTACACGGCATTGACCGCAGTTTACACAATCTGTTTTCGCAATTTCCTTGTTAAAAGCAGGAATGACCATTGCGTCAGTACCTCTGTGTGCAAAATCAATAGCGTTTACTCCCTGAATGCCCTCGCATACTCTCACGCAATCTCCGCATAAAATACATTTATCAGGGTCTCTCACTATCGAAGGAGAACTGAAATCTTTCTCGTATTTTCTCTCGCGATAGCCCCATTGTACATTACTTACTCCTAACCTGTGAGCTAAATTTTGTAACTCACAATCGCCGCTCTTAACACACGTCGTACAATCTCTATGGTGAGAAGCGAGCATTAACTCAATTAACATTCTTCTGTAACGTACAAGTCTAGGAGTGCTAGTCTTAATGCTCATTCCGTCTCGAGGACGCTCCGAACATGAAGCAAACATTCTGCCTTTATCGTCCTCAACGTTGCACAGTCTGCAAGCTCCGTAAATTGAAAGCTCCGAATGATAACATAATGTCGGTAAATCAATTCCTGCTTTTCTTATAACAGATAAAATATTAGGCTCGTCAGTAAATTCAACATTATAACCGTCAATTTTCATAACTCCCATTATTCAAAACACCTCCTACGCAACGTAAATAGCCTTAAACGGGCAAGCCTCGATGCAAGCTCCGCATTTTATGCACTTATCCTGATTAATAACATAAGGAACTTTCGGAGCACCGCTTATAGCTTGGACAGGACAACCGCGCGCACACTTTGAGCATGATTTGCATTTTGTAGGCTCAATAATATATTGCTTAAGTTTTTGACAAACATGGGCACGGCATTTTTTATCCTGAATATGTTCAATGTATTCATCAAGGAATGAATTTAACGTGCTGACTACAGGAAGAGGAGCTGATTTTCCAAGTCCGCACAGTGCTGTGTGAATAATCAAATCAGCAAGAGTACGCAGTCTTTCTATATCCTCCATTTCTCCCTGACCTGCAACAATCCTCTCAAGAATTTCCAGCATTCTTAAAGTTCCTTCACGGCACGGAACGCATTTACCGCATGATTCTCTGTGAGTGAACTCCATGAAGAATCTAGCAACTTCAACCATACAGGTACTCTCGTCCATAACGACAAGTCCGCCTGAGCCGACGATTACACCGAGCTTTTTCACACTGTCAAAATCAAGCGGTTCATCTAACTGTTTTTCAGTTAAACACCCTCCTGAAGGTCCTCCGATTTGTACGGCTTTGAATTTTGCACCGTCTCTCAAACCTCCGCCGATTTTGAAAATTATTTCTCTCGGAGTTATTCCGAACGGCACCTCAATTAATCCTGTATTTCTTACTGCACCTGTGAGTGAAAATGTCTTAGTTCCGGGACTGTTTTCTGTTCCGATGCTTCTAAACCATTGTGAGCCTGCTAAAATTATCATCGGGACATTTGCATAAGTTTCTACATTGTTGAGGACTGTGGGCTTTGCAAATAATCCCTGTTCTACGGTACGAGGAGGCTTTACACGGGGCATTCCTCGTTTACCTTCGATTGAGGCAGTCAATGCGCTTCCTTCACCACAGACAAAAGCACCTGCACCTCGATTGATATTCAGTTTGAAATTGAAGCCGGAACCTAAAATATTTTCACCGAGCAATCCGTATTCTGTTGCCTGTTGAATTGCAAGATTGAGCCTCTTAACTGCAAGAGGATATTCAGCTCGGACATAAATATAACCTTCCTGAGCACCGACTGCGTAAGCTGCGATTATCATTCCTTCTATCATTCTGTGAGGATCGCCTTCCATAACGGAACAATCCATAAATGCTCCGGGATCTCCTTCATCACCGTTGCATACGACATAACGAATTTTTTCGGGCTGACTTGCTACTTGCTGCCATTTTTTTCCTGCAATAAATCCTCCGCCGCCTCTGCCTCGCAATTTTGAATCAAGTACGGTTTGAATTACTTTGTCAGGTGTCATCGTAAATAACGCTTGAGCTAGTGCCTCATAAGTTCCGCTTGCGATAGCTTCATCAATGCTTTCAGGATCAATATTACCGCAATTTTTGAGAACTATTCTTGTTTGATCGAGGTAAAACGGTATTTTGTCCTGATTAATATATTCGCAGCCGTCCATGTTGTATAAAAGTCTGTGAATGATTTCGTTTTTCTTAACTGTAATCTCGAAAATTTCCTCACAGTCTTCAGGCTTTACCTTTGTGTAAAGAACCCCTGCAGGTTCAACACGAACTAACGGCCCTTGAGCACAAAAACCGAGACAACCGCATTTATGTACAGCGGGGTGATTATCACCGTGAGCAATCTCAGGAGCAAACTCAACTTGAACTTCTGTATCCTTTGCAAGTTCACACATCTTTTCCCATACTTTCAGAGAACCGCTTGCCTGACAGCCTGTTCCTGCACATACTAAAATTCTTACAGGCTCACTTTTGATTTTTGCTTCAACATTTTTGCGAAGTTCTTTTAATTCTTCATGGCTCGTGATTTTTTTCATAATTTTGCAGCCTCCTCTCTCAAACCCTTTATCAGTTCTGTAGCTTTATCAGGTGTCATAGCTGGGTGAACGTGTTCATTGACCATCAAAGCAGGAGCAAGACTACAGGCACCGAGACACGATACAGTTTCAACAGTGAACAACATATCGTCGGTAGTGTGTTTTTTGTCGGAAAGTCCAAGCTCACTTCTTAAACGTTCAAGAACAGGAAGCGAATGTCTGACATGACAGGCTGTTCCATCACAGACTCGAATAATAAATTTCCCTTTAGGTTCAAATGAAAATCTTTCGTAAAAACTTGCAACACTGTAAGCTTTAGTTTCAGTTATTCCGATGTGTTTTGCTACATACGGCAACAAATCAACCGGAACATAATTATATGCTTCCTGAATCTCATGAATAATCGGAATCAGTGAGCTTTCCTGCGGCGAATGATGGCTCAATATTTCATCAGCCTTTTTATAGAATGACTCATCAAGCATATTAATTCCCCCTCGTTAAAATTTTTTAGACGGGGAAATCTTACTTTAGAACACGAAATTAAGGAATTATTAAAAAGTTCAAGCGTGTATTATCAAATTATATAAAACGTTCAGCAAAAGTTGTTACGTATTGATTTATGCACTTCCGTAATAAATTTTTTGTCTAAGTTCGTTAATTCGTAGTTCTTGCGATAAATTAACACGTCCTTATATGATTTTGTGTTGTCAGGGCATTCACGTTGAACAAGTCCATGACAATCTAATATTTTTTCAGGAATAGGCGACACCCACATAAACGTATCAGGATTTTCAGAGAGCAAATCAAATTGTGTTCCTCGTTCAAAAACAAATATTCGGCGTTCAACATTATCAGGTAATTCTTCCTTTTTAACTACAGACAACGGAAGTGAAGGCACAAAAGGATCTGCATGGGCTACCTCTATCAATGTACGTAAATCATCAAAATGTATCACTTTTTTCTTTGCAAGCGGACTTTCTTTGTTCATGATTAAAACGTAATGAAACTGCACGATAAGTTCATAAGCAAGAGCTTTTTCATCGAACATCTCTGTATAATATTTGTCGTAACATGAAGAGTAACGGACTATACCCAGCCTGTAATCAACTTCAAGAATATTTTTGATTGCCCGATAAGGATTTGTTTCCTTGTAATAAATTTCAACAGGTTTGTTCCCTATATTTTTAGAAAATTCAACAAACGCTTCTGCTATATAACTTGCTCTTGGAACCGAAACTGAAAATTGTTTTTTATCAGGCTCGGTTGTCTTGAATGTATGTTCTACTTCTTCAATCTGTTCGAGAATTTTCTTTGCATAGTGTATGAACTCCTCACCGCGTTTTGTAAGCGTCATTCCCTTTGAAGACCTGTCGAAAACCATTATTCCTAAATCTGCTTCAAGTTCTTTAATTGAACGGCTTAAATTCGGCGGTGCTATTAATAATTCATCTGAAGCTTTGTTCAATGAACCAGCTTTTGCCACTTCAACGGCATATTTCATGTGTAATATATTCAATCCTAAAATCTTACCCCTTCTCCTTTCTAATATTAACTCAAAAAATTTATTAGGGAATTCTTAAAATAAACAACCCAATATTATCAAATTTCATAATTATATATTATCGCTATTAATTATTCCTTATGGCAATCCGAAATTTTATAATTCATTATGCTAAGGCGAACAAATAGAGATTGAGTATTTTTAGCAAAACTCATCCCCTCGTTTTGTTTGTTTAATTTTTTACCAAAAATTTGCGAGAGAGGCAGAAGAGATTCTGCTTCTTTGTTACAGTGAAAGCACTTGAAAATTTCAAACCCTTCCACCGTTTCACGGTCTCTTTTCCCGGCAAGCCGGGCTTTTCATTGCCCTTATCAGGGACGGCTAGTTTTCTTGTATCCTCTAAGTTAGGGTAGATGTCAAATTTATTGGACAGAGAGGTATGTTATTTTAAGTATTTTTACTATACCGGAAAAAAGAGCATACTTCGTTACTGAAACATGCTCTTTTCATTTTTAGTTTTTCTCCCTGTGTCATTAACTTAATGACACAGTAAATTAGGGGAGGTATCAACTTCAGTTGACGGAAGGTGCAAATTTTTTCGTTACGAATTTATATCTTCAAGCCTGCTCAAGAGTTCTTCTTTATCATGGCCGAGAATTAAAGTTAATGACGTTGCGGTTCTGTCGGAATGAATTAACCTGTCATTTTTAATTCCGCATAATTCAGCTAAAGCCATTGCGCTTTGTCTTACATTTTCATCGCCATTAGGAGGATAAATTATGCTGCTTGCTTTATAGTCATAGTGTTTCGCGTTCCCTGTATAAGGTACTTCGATTCCTATACGCTGAAAAATTTGTGCGGCTCTTTTTCCGATACCTTTTTCTCCGTCGCCGTTCAAAATTCTTATGCTCATAATTTGATCTCTTAATTCTGCAATTTTATCTTCAGCATTTCCGGAATTATCATCTTCATTTTCAGATTTAAGATCTAGATTAACATTTTCATTCGCTTCAAGAGTAAACGAATCAATCGGAGGAAGTTTTGCAGCAAGTTGTAAAGAGAAAGCATTGTTATCCAAAATCCAATAGCTTATTCCTTTATATGAGCCTGCTCTGCCGGGAGCCATAAACATTTTTATTCTGTCAGGCGAAAGATTATTTGCAAACTGCAAAAGTTTTAATCCCTCAAGAGGTGCTAAATCAGTATCAACAGCTCCCATTAATTCAGGAATTAATGTCGGTAGTTTTGTAATTATTGACGGCGATTTCACTTTTTTCATAACGACATCAATAAATTTCTGTTGCCTCTGAACTCTTCCAATATCGCCCATAGGATCATGCCTGAACCTGACATAGCCTAACGCTGTTTTGCCGTCCATATGCTGTTGACCCTTTTGAATATTTATGAATAATTTCCCCGAGTAATCGTTATAATGAAGCCGTTTTTCAACGTAAATATCAACGCCTCCGATAGCGTCAATAATTTTTGGGAAGCTTTTATAATTAACCTTAACAAAATAATCAATAGGAATGCCCGTTAGATTAACCAATGTTTCACGTAATAATTTTATTCCTCCGTAAACATAAGCATGGTTAATTTTGTCCCAGCTTCTTCCCGGAATATAAACCCGTGAATCTCTCGGTATCGAAGCAATTCGCAGTCCTTTATTTTCAGCGTCAAAAATTGCTAAAGCTATTGCGTCAGTCCTTGAACCTCCGTCAACATTATCAAGTCCTACGATTAACACGCTGACAATTCCTTTTGCTTGAGTTTCCTGCTGAGGATTTTCAGCAACAGCTAATTCGGTATCGCCTGAAGGTTTAGTATTTTTATTTTCACTTGAAGTTTTTGTTTGAGCAGGCTGCTCGGATTTTGCCTGAACCTTTGGTGTCGGAAGCGGATTAGGATCGTTAAGGACTTCCATTAAACGAAAAGCAGCTCCTCCTAAAGTTGAAGCGGCTATCATAAAAATTATTCCGATAATCTTTAATATTCTCATAAAATTAAATCACCTCGTTAAATTTTTTTGTAAAGAGAATTTGATTCTATATATATTTGAACAAGATGAGGCACTAAAAATCTTATACCCCTTCCGTCTCTTGCACGTTCGCGAATTTCTGTACTCGATATTGCGAACTGCGGAATCTCTATATATTTTAACTTATCACGAACGAATTTCGGCAAATTTTCAATACCGCTCACAGGATAACCGGGTCTTCTCGCTGTAACTAATGTGCAAAGCTCAGGGATTTTTTCGTAATCAAACCATTGAGTAATTGATAACATCGCGTCAAGCCCCGTTATAAAATATAAATCTTCAGGATTAATTCCTGACTTTATAAATGCTCTTAAAGTATCAACAGTGTGAGTAGGTTCTTTTCTGTCAATTTCGATTCGTGATACCGAATATTCAAGCACTCCTGCCGTAGCTAATAATGTCATTGCGTAACGGTCTTCGGCAGGGGTAATATCTCGTTTGAAAGGAGGGTCGCCAGTCGGCACAAAAATTAAACGGTCAATTCCTAAATTTCTTCTTGCTTCTTCAGCCGCTAATAAATGTCCGTAATGTATCGGGTCAAAAGTCCCGCCCATAATTCCTGTTTTCATTTTTGATTACGTTACAATTTCAGGTTCAAAATCAAATTCGACATCGCCTATATAAACTTTGTCTCCTTCCTCAGCTCCGGCAGCTTCAAGAGCTTCTTCAACATGCAAAGTTTTCAGAAGTCTCGAAAATTTTTGCAGAGCATCTTCATGTTCAAAATTAATTCTTGAAACGGCCTTCTCAAAATTTTCATGTTCAATTCTGAATGAGCCGTCAGACTGTCGGATAATTTCAACAGGTTCTTTTGATTTTTTGCGAGGAGCTTTTCTTTCGGGAAGCTCGATAATTTCATCGTCAGTTTCAGATTTTATTACAGAAGAAATTCTGACGAGTTCAGCGACATTTTTTATGAGTTCGGGAATATTTTCACCTGTCAAAGCACTAACTTTCATGTAACGAAGACCTAATCTTTCAGCTTCATTCTTCAAAATCTCCGAGTTATTTTCAGTGCCTTCAATATCAATTTTATTTCCGATTACGATACAAGGTCTTGAAGCTAAATCAGCTCCGTATTCTTTGAACTCGTTAATGAGAGCGTTAAAATTTTCGACGGGATTATCCTGAGATAAATCTATGACGTGCAAAATTATTCTCGTTCTCTCAATATGCCTCAAAAACTGAAGCCCTAATCCTTTTCCTTCATGTGCGCCTTCAATCAGTCCGGGCAAATCAGCTATAACAACTTTTGCATCATCAACTGAAAGCACTCCTAAATTCGGTGAAAGTGTAGTGAAAGGATAACCTGCGACTTTGGGTTTAGCACCGCTTATGGCTGAAAGTATGCTCGATTTTCCTGCATTAGGGAAACCTGCAAGACCGACATCAGCAATTAATTTTAATTCGAGAATTAAATTTCGTTGTTCACCCTCATCACCTTTTTCGGCAAATTTCGGAGCGCGTCTTTGAGAGTTTGCAAAATGAGCGTTACCTTTACCGCCTCTGCCGCCGTGAGCTGCAACAAAATTTTGTCCCGGTTCAACGAGATCAGCAAGAATTTTGTTATCATTTTCAGCGTCCCTTATCAACGTTCCGCAAGGCACAAAAATTTTCAAGTCCTTACCGTTTGCGCCTGTCCTCATTGCTCCTGAACCGTGCCCTGCATGTCCAGCCTGAAAACGTTTGTCATATTCAAAGTCAGCAAGAGTTACAATTCCTCCGACAGCTTCGATAATAATATCGCCGCCCTTACCTCCGTCAGCACCGTCAGGCCCGCCTTTAGGAACGAATTTTTCACGCCTGAAACTTAAAGCTCCGTTTCCGCCTCTTCCTGCTTTAACAAAAATTTCAGCAATATCTACAAATTTCATATTACAATAAAAAAATCACCCCCGATATTTCAGGGGCATCAAAAAGTTTTCAGTTTTTAATTTATTCAGCAGCCTCAGCCGGTACGACCGAAACGTATTTTCTTGAACAGCTCGTATGATAGCTGACCTTACCCGGAACTAAAGCGAACAATGTGAAATCTCTTCCCTGTCCTACATGCTTGCCCGGGTGAACTTTGGTTCCGCATTGTCTAACCAAAATATTTCCTGCTTTAACAGTCTGACCTGCAAAAACTTTTATGCCTCTGTATTTCGGTTGACTGTCGCGTCCGTTAGTGGAACTTCCCTGCCCTTTTTTATGGGCGAAAAATTGTAAATCAAATTTGAATGTCATGATTATTCATTAACTCCCTTTGAACAAATTTTTACGTAATCGGAATTTTGTTCCGCAATTTGTTTTAATGATTCTGAAATTGTTTCAGTCAGCAATGAGATTTTCGGAACAGATTTTTTTATCCATCTCACGCTAATTAAGGGTACACTGTCATTAACTTGACAAATAAGACTTTCGACCTTTGCAATTTCTCTTAATCCTAAAACAAGCGACTGCATTAAAACGCTTACAGCAGCACATACAATATCATATCCTTTTTCCGCAAAACCGGAATGTCCGCTGCTCTCAATTCCGACTAAAATATTCTCCTGATAAAATAATTTTATCGTTATCAAAATTTACGCTTCAATATTTCTGATGACAACTTCCGTGTAATATTGTCTGTGTCCGCGCATTTTGCGAATGTTTTTCTTGCTCTTGTATTTGAACACGAAAACTTTATCCGCTCTTGCCTGTTTGAGAATTTCAGCCGTAACTCTCGCACCCGCTACATAAGGATTGCCGAATTTTGTTTCAGTTCCTTCACCGCCGACTGCAAGAATTTTATCAAAAATTATTTCGGTACTGGTTTCTCCGGGAATTTTTTCAACTCTGAATTTATCCCCGACACTTGCACGGTATTGTTTACCGCCTGTCTCAATTACTGCGTACATAAAAAATTTCCTCCTGACGCTGAATAAAGGCTCACGATGTGATTTATGCCTTCTTCATGCGAAATTTTAACAGTGTGGATTATAACATAAGATTTCTAATCTTTGCCGAAAACTGCAAGCCATACGCAAGGAATTTTTGTTGAAGTTTCAGTAACTCTGTGTCTTTTGTGTTTAGGAATGAACAAATAATCGCCTGCTGACAAATTAATTTTTCCGTCCTCAAATTCGAGTTCGGCATCTCCCTGTAAAACTGCAACCCATTCCCATTCATCTTGGTCATACCAAAAATTTTCAGGTGATGAATGACCTTCTGAAACAATACGCTCAATTCTTACTGAAGGAGTTGAAATGAGTGTCTCAAAAAATTCTTCGGGCTGTCGTTTAACAGGTGAGAAAAGATTTTGTGATGTCATTGAAAATTTATCCTTTTGAAATCAAAATAAATCGCTATGTGTTCCTGTCCTAACGAGCCTTAAAATTAAAACGTCTTTTAAAATTTGATATACAAGAAGCCAATCGGATTCTATATGACATTCACGCATATTTTTATAATTTCTGGAAGTCTCAAGTTTATGGTCTTTATTTTGGGGCGGTAACGGTTTCATATCCGCAATCATTGATACAATTTCTGAAAGTTTATCAGGATTTAATCCTCTCTTAACAGCCCGTTTATAATCGCGTTTGAATTGTCCTTCGTATATGATTTTTAACTTAGGCATTTAAGTCTCTCATTAAATCTTCAAGGCTATTGAAGGGGCCGTAAAATTTTTCATTCATTGCTTGAATTGTTGTGTCGTTCGGTTCAAGCACAACTTTGAAAGGCATTCCGTGATGAATTATTGTTTGACGCAAAAAAATATTTACAGCAGTATTTATGTCAAGTCCCAATGCCTCAAAAATTTCCTGCGTTTCATTTTTTGTTTCGCTGTCAGTTTTGATGATTATATCCGTATCGTATGTCATGAATTTTTCACTCCTAAAAAATTTTCCCCCACGATTAAATTTAACCGCAGGGGAAAATATCATACAAAATTTTTATGCCGCTTCGATCTTAACTACATCATATCCGGCATCTTCAATAGCTGATTTTATTGCTGTGTCGGCAATGTCGTTTGTGAATGTTATCAAAGCCGTATTTTTTTCGAGACTGACTTCAGCATTTGTTACACCGTCAAGAGCTTCAAGAGCTTCTTTAACGTGTTTAACGCAATTTTGACAGCCCATTCCTTCAACGTGAATTAATTTTTTCATGCCTTTTTTACCTCAGGTGCGTAAACTCTTACGTAGTAAATTACAAAGAACAAAATCGCTGCTCCAATTCCAATTCCGTAAGCTGTCATTCTCGGAAGCTCTAAATAACATTCTTTAGCAATGCAGAAATATGTAATACTTACTGCGCTCATGAATGTTGCCGGTATTGCAGCAATAAATCCTTTTCCTGCTCCGACGTATCTGCAAAGATATACTGCTCCTGCCCATAACGCTATCATTGCCAAAGTCTGGTTTGACCATGAGAAATAACGCCATACAATTCCGTAATCAAGGAATGAAATTGCATATCCTGCCGCTAATAACGGGAGTGCAAGTGCAAGTCTGGGTGCAAATCCTTTTTGGTCAATCTTGAACCAGTCAGCTAATGTTAATCTCGCACTTCTGAATGCCGTATCGCCTGAAGTAATCGGGCAAGCTACAACTCCGAGAATTGCCAAAATGCTTCCTATAGGCCCTAACAGTCCTACTGAAATTTGATAAACTGAAGTTGAGTTTCCTCCGCCTACTGCAAAAAGTCCTGCTGTTGTAAATTCGCCGCCTGTTCCTGTGTTATAGAATGCAATTCCTGCTGCTGCCCAAATCAAAGCGATAATTCCTTCAGCTACCATTGCTCCGTAAAATACAAATCTTCCTTGACGTTCAGATGTTAAACAACGTGCCATCATCGGGGACTGTGTAGCATGGAAACCTGAAATAGCTCCGCACGCAACCGTTATGAACATTAAAGGCCATATCGGTGTTGTGTCAGCTTTCGGGTGCATGTTGTAAAGTCCTTCCCAAAGTTCGATCATCGGTTTTGTTCCCTGAATGTGATTGTAGACAGTTACTCCGCCGATTCCGATTGCCATGAAAATTAAGCAAAGTCCGAACAACGGATAAATTTTTCCGATTACTTTATCAATCGGTAAAAGAGTTGCGAGGAAATAATAAACCAAAATTACAACCGTCAAAATTTTTGTCCATTCTGCCGTTGTATAACCCATAAGGGTCATTGCTTTAGCAGCTTCAGCACTTACTGCACCTGTTGCCGCCGCAGGCCCCTGAACAAACATAATCGCAAGAAGCCCTGCAGGCCCTACCATGAAAACTACTCCGACCATTACAAGAAGAACAACCGAGAATATTCTCATGATGAACTTCATTAAACCGCCTAAATATGTTCCCGTGATTTCCGAAACACTCGCACCGTCATTTCTAATTGAGAGCATTCCGACTAAATAATCATGAACAGCTCCGGCTAAGATCGTTCCGAAAACTATCCACAAATAAACCTGAGGTCCCCAAATTGCTCCGGATAATGCGCCGAATATTGGCCCAAGTCCAGCAATGTTGAGAAGCTGAATCAAAAATGCTCTGCCCGGAGTAATGGGTACATAATCAACTCCGTCAGGGTGAACAACACAAGGTGTTTTACGATCGTCAGGAGCAAAAATATGGTTGACGAATGAACCGTACACAATATAGCCAAGAACTAAAATTACAAGGCCGCCTAAAAATGAATACATTTCAAAAATTTCTCCTTTCCGAGATTATGATAGTATATTTAAAATTTTAATCCTTTAATCAATTTTATCAAGGTGAAAATTTTAATTTTTAGGAGATTATTATTGTGTGTCAGGTATTAATAGAGATACCCAACGAGGTTTTGTACGATACGAACATGAAAATTTCAGAGGCTGCGGCTTTCAGCAAAAAAATGGCGGCTCTTGGATATTACGTTTACAAAAATGTTTCGCTTGGATATTGCGCAAAAATCGCAGGAATGACTGAAGAGGAGTTTATGTTGTTTTTAGGAGAAAATGAAATTGATATTTTTCAGTTTGAAAACGATGAAGAACTTTTAAGGGATATAGCATGTGCTTAAATTATAGGGAGATGAGAGTAAAGTTTTTTGATGATATTGCTGATTATTCAGATGACGGAAGACTGACTGAACCGTCTGACGGAAAATTATATGACTTGCGAAATATGATAAATTTTCGTGAGGCTGTTGGTAGAATTTTAACCGAAGAAGAAATGGGAAGTTTCAGAATTTAATATTTAATTTTCAAGAGAGGAGTTTTTTTATAATGTTATCGAAACCGGAAAAAACGCTCGGAGTTTTGGGAGGCATGGGGCCTGCTGCATGTGCTGAATTTTTAAGGCTGCTTGCAAAGGACGCTCCTGCTAAAAATGATTCGCAACACCCGAAAATTATTATGCTCTCTGACCCCGAAACACCTGACAGAAGCGATGGTCTTATGGGTTTAGGGCCTGATCCTTTACCCGTTATCCGCAAAAATTTGTTGCAGCTCGTTGAATGGGGTGCTGATGTTTTAGCTGTTCCGTGTAACACAGCTCATTATTTCATCGACAGGTTCATTGACGAATTGCCCGTGCCTTTGATTCATATTGTTGACGTTACTGTTGAAGCAGCTAAAGATTTAAGCAAGGGAAATTGTTCATGGTTACTTGCGACTGACGGGACTCAAAAAAGTTTAATTTACCCTCTGTGTGCCGAAAAAAAACGTTTCCATTTCTTGAAGCCTTCAACTGAACAACAGGATAAAATTCAATCCTGCATTCGTTACGTGAAGTCAGGCGACCTTAAAACAGCAGGCGAAATTATGAACGATGTTGTCAATGAATTATGGCGTGAACGTGATGTCCCTGTTACAATGGGCTGCACTGAACTTCCGTTAGCTTACGAAGCTTCAGGGCTTCCTTCAGAACGTCAGGTCTCAAGTTTGAAGGCTCTCAGCGATGCGTGCATTAAATTTTTGTACGAGATGTGATGTTATAACCCCTCTGTCAGTTCATGATATTAACAGACCCCTCTGTCAACTAAAGTTGACATCTCCCCTTCTCAGGGGAGACGAGAGAACAAAACCTTGCGCCCCCTGAAAAGGGGGAGAGAGCCATGAAATGGCGAGGGGGTTAAGGAAATATAATGTTATACTTGACCTAAAATTTTAACGAAAGGATTTAATTTATAGCTATGGAAGAAAATAACAAACCTCAACCGCAATATATTTACGTTCAATCTCCGCATCATTATGAGGAAGATGAAACTGAAATAGATTTGCTTGAACTTTTCAGCGCAGTATGGAAAAAGAAATGGTTCATAATTTTTGTTACATTTATATTTTCTGCTGCGGCACTAGCTTATTCTATGTACTTGCCTTTTATTTACAGGGGTGTCGTAAAATTCACACCTCAACAAGCTGGAAGCAGGGCTGCTTCTCTTATGGCTCAATACGGAGGAATGGCGAGCATGTTGGGTATCTCGCTTCCGGGCGGTGCAACTTCACCGGGTCAAACTATGCTTGCATTGATTAAGAGCGACAGTGTTGTTGATACTATGATTGACAAATATAATTTGATGGAGGAAAACGAATGGGAATATCGAATTAATGCTCGTGATTCTTTCCTTGAGACTTACGTCGAAACTAACGAGGACACTAATACGGGAATTATAACCGTAGCGTGTCTCAATGAAGATCCTCAACTTGCTGCTGATATGGCGAATACATTAGTCGATGAACTTCAGAAGAAGATTGCTGCGATGTCGTTAGAAGATGCTCGACAGAGGACGAAATTTTTTGAGGCACAAACTTTACAGACTTTGCAGGAACTTACGACAGCTGAGGAAAATTTGATGAATTATCAAAAATCAAGCGGAGTTATAGAACTTACTGAACAGTCGAAGGGACTTTTAACTTCAATAGCAACTCTTAATGACCGTATAGCTGCAAAAAATATAGAGATTTCATCAATGAGAAGTTACCTCAAGAGCGATAACCCCAGATTGAAACTTGCCGAATCACAGTTACAGGCAATGCAAGATGAGTTAAAGAAACTTGAGGCCGAACAAAAAAGCAAAGACGGCGGAAGAGGATTAGGAGCTTCAAAGGAAATAGGATTTTCGGTAGAAGCAATCCCCGAACTTGGAGTTGAATATCAGCGTTACGTAAGGGAATTGAGATTGGCGGGAACGAAATATGAAACGATGATAAAGAATTACGAGGCAGCGAAATTGGCGGAGCTTACGGATTTCTCGACCATATCAATAATCGACTATGCAACACCGCCCGACTACAAATATAAACCTAAGAGGGCAAGAATTTGCATAATGGGATTTTTGTTGGGAGGATTTTTATCGACGATGTATGCAGCATGGCCGAATTTTAAGAAACAAATGTTCGCAGATCGTAAAAAAGATGAAGACGACGAAGATTATGACGATGATTAAGTAAAACCCCTTCGTCTCATTCGTATAGTAAAAACACTTAAAAAGTAACAGACCCCTCTGTCAAATCGAAAAAAAATTCGACATCTCCCCTAACTTAGGGGAGACAAGAATCTTGTAGGAGATGTTAAGAAGTTGGCAAAACATCTTCTTCTCCGTTTTAATGAAGTTTAATGAAGTTAAAGGAACTTAATTATGAAAACTCCCTTATGCAGGGAGTTCTGATTATATTTCTATTGTCTGTTCTATAATTGGCGGTTCTGAAACAAGAGGGGAAAAAGCTCCTGCAAACTTTTGGAAATGAGCCGATGCATTATGTTTCTCAATAGCCTTTTCATCTTTCCAGTTTTCAACGAAGAAAAATTTTGTCTTATCCGTAAGTCCTATGTAAAGGTAATAGCTGCCGTTGCCTTCTTCTTTGCGAGATTCTTCAACACATTCTTTGGCCATTGCCTTAAACTTTTCAACACATTCCGATTTTACGTGAAATAATGCGATAATTGTGATCATAAGTTTTTTTCACTCCTAGCCGATATTTTTCCCTGCGTCATAACCTTCACGTGTTGCATGCGACACTTTGCGGGCACGAACTGCGTCTCCTACAGCGGTGTATTCAATGCCTGCATTGCTTAGTTCTTCCTTCAAAGCTTCGTTTGAACGGTACCCTGTTGCAACAACAACCGTATCAGCAGGAACACAAACTTTTATTCCGTCCGGAGTTTCGTAAAGCACACCGTCATTTTTAATCTCAAGGACTTTCACGCTGGTATGAATATCAACTTTGCGTTTCTCAAGACTTTCTTTTAAGTGCCAGTTTACAGCAAGTGCAGCGTCTTTTGCAATTTCAGGAAGCATTTCGAGAATTGTAACTTTCCTTAAAAGCTGCGCAAGGAAGTGTGCCGTTTCAGCTCCGACTTGTCCGCCACCAATCACTACGCAATTAGAACCCGGCATAACTTTTCCTTCTAATATTTCTTGTGCGTTTGTAACAATCTCGGACTCCTTTAACCCTGGTATAGGAGGTTCAGCAGGATGAGAGCCGGTAGCTACAATTATCTTATCGAAATTACCAGCCTTAATTAAATCTGCCGTAGCCGGTGTATTGTAACGAATATCTACGCCAAGTTTTTCACATTGAACACGCTGCCATACGAGAAAGTCTGTAATCTCTCCTTTTGTAGGAGGAATTGCGGCAGTATAGAAATTTCCGCCGTTATGATCGCTCCTCTCAAAGACCGTAACTTTATGTCCTGCCCTCGCTGCTGCTATTGCTGCATAAAGTCCTGCAGGGCCAGCTCCAGCTATAGCAACTTTTTTAGGCTTATCGGTTACAGGAATATCGCCTTCATATTCATGCCCTAGTTCGGGATTTAACACGCATGTAAACGGATTATCAGTGAACAAAACTCCCTCACACCCATCATCGCAGCCAATACAACGACGAATATCTTCAAAACGGCCTTCTTTGGCTTTGTTCGGCATACCAGGATCACAGAGTGAAGCTCGCCCCATAGCAACAAAATCGGCTTTTCCTGACGCAAGAATTTCATCAGCAAGGAACGGATCGTTAATTCGTGATACTGTTACGACAGGAATTTTTACGACTTCCTTAATTTGTTTTGCCCAATCCGAGAACCAACCGTGAGCACTGTAACTTGAAGCGATGTTAAGGTCAACTGACAAATAATTACCTACTGATACATGAATCATATCAAGACCTTCATTTTCCATCATGATAGCGATTGCTTTGCTGTCCTCAATAGTCAAACCGCCCTCAACAAATTCATCAGCAGAAATTCTCATGTCAATTATAAAATCATCGCCGCATCTTTTCTTGACATCTTGAATAATTTCTCGTGCAAAACGTGTGCGGTTCCAGAAATTTCCGCCGTATTCATCAAGCCTTTTGTTGGAGTAAGGCGAGAAAAACTGTGTGATTAAATAACCATGTGCACCATGAATTTCAATACCATCGAAGCCGCATTTTTTTGCACGCACAGCAGCATCTCCGTACTTAGAAACCATCTCTTTTACTTCTTCTGTAGTGAAAGGGATCGGAATTTCATCGCCAAACGGACAGGGAATAGCACTTGAAGAACGTGTATGACAGCCTTCCGGTATTGCGCTTTTGTGAGTTTGTCGGCCGCAATGATAAATTTGTGCCAAAATCGTCGCACCGTATTTGTGAACTCTTTTAGGAAGTTCGCTATGACTTTCAATCTGACCATCATTCCATAAGCCTGCAGTGCAGCTGAAGCCATGACCTTCGGGAGCTACGTTGTAATCTTCAGTTATAATAAGTCCCCATCCGCCTTTTGCCTTTGCTTCATGATAAGCAATGTAGCGTTCTGTTGCTGTACCGTCTTTATTGCAGAAGTTAGTAACCATAGCGGGAACAGTGAAGCGGTTCTTAATTGTCTTGCCTTTAATTGTTATTGGACTGAATACATGATCGAACATATTTTAACCTCCTCAATATAAAAATATAAAATCAGGATAATTATTTTTATTTTATTTGTAAAAATGATATTTGTCGATTGCAATATCTTGCCCATTTGTTATAATATTTTTGTGTTAAACAGTGAATTTTCTATTTATTTGATTAAAATTTATTTGAAATCTTGCACTATGGAGGTATGAAATGTATTCCAGAAATTACGAGAAGCCCGAAATAGAAATTTCCTTTGGACATCCGTACTTGAGGACAATTAATTATATACGAACCGAACATAATTCAGATTGGTCATTCCATGTGCACTCACACGAGGATTCTTTAGAAATATCCTATGTGCTTAGGGGAAAGGGAGCGGTATACTGCGATGGACGTTTTTTTACATTAACTGAAGGCGATATTGTAATCAAAAATCCTATGATTAGTCATGCAGAAAGTTCAGACGCTGCTGATCCTATTGAACAGGTTTGTTTATGTATAGATGGATTGAAAGTTGATGATAATTTCAATAATGTATTTCCTATAGACAGCCTCTCTCCAATAGTAAAATCAGGCGAAAAAAAATCCTTATTGGACGCACTTTTCAGAGATATGTTGATGCAGACCGTTAATATTAACACACCTGACATAAAGTATATTAATGCTTTGCTGAAAATTATACTTACGATAATTTATCAACAGACAAAACAGTTTATTACGAAACGTGAAAATATTGAATGCGGTAAGCTTATGCACGAGGTACGCATGTATATCGAAAAACATTACACAGAGGATATATCTTTGGAAAAAATTGCAGAAAATTTTCATTTAAGCGTTTATTATCTTGCAAGACAATTCAAAAAATACACTGGTTTTACAATGAATACTTATATTTTAAGCTGTAAGATCGGTGAAGCACAAAGAAGATTGATATTCACAAATGATACAATAACAGAGATTGCAGAGAAATGCGGTTATACAAATCTGTCATACTTTTACGTTACATTTAGAAAAAAAGTGGGCTGTACACCTAAAGCTTATAAAATAATGTACACCCAAAATCATAACGGCTGAAATAATGTAATCATTAACAAAATAAGCCCCTCTAAAATTTCGGAGGCTTTAATTTTTATTAGTAGTTTGACGATACATCATCGCTTCGGCTAAATGACGTCTTGAAATTTCTTCCTCGCCTGCGAGGTCTGCTATAGTCCTTGAAACCTTTAGAACTCTGCTCAAACCTCTTCCCGATAAATTTAATTTTGCGGCCATGTCTGCAAGATATTTACGGTTTTCATCAGAGAGGGTTATGAACCTTTTAACGATTTTTTCAGGCAGTTCAGCGTTACAGGTGAGGCCAAATTCTTTCCAACGATCCTGCTGAATTTTTCGAGCCTTAATTACTCGTTCACGAATTGTTGCGCTTGATTCGGGAGGCTTGCCCTTGTCGCTAAATGATAATAATTCTTCGGGCGTTAATCTCGGAACATGAATTTGAAGATCAATTCTGTCCATAATCGGGCCTGATAATTTTCGTTTGTAACGTTCAACATCAAGAGCTGAACATGTACATTTCATTAAAGGATCTCCGAGATAACCGCATTGGCACGGATTAGCAGCCAGTATTAACAAAACTCTCGACGGATATGTAACAGTTCCCGTAGCTCTGCTCACTGTTATAACACCGTCTTCAATAGGAGCACGTAAACTTTCGGTTAAGTCCCTGCGAAATTCCGTGTACTCGTCCAAAAATAAAACTCCTCTATGAGCCAACGAAACTTCACCCGGCCTCAAATTATTTCCTCCTCCGCAAATTGAAACTGTGCTGGCTGTGAAGTGAACGATTCTGAAAGGTCTTTCACGAGTTGGCTTAACTGACATTCCCAGAGTGCTGCGAACTAAAAGAGTTTCGACGAGTTCATCATCGGTTAATGGCGGTAAAATTCCAGCGATTGATTTAGCGATTAAAGTTTTTCCGCTACCCGGTGAACCTACCAACAACAAATTATGATGTCCTGCTGCGGCAATTTCAGCGGCTCGTCGTGCTTGAACCTGTCCTTTAATATCGGCGAAATCATTTTCAACATTATTAGGAAGTTCAGGAATATAAGCAGGAGGAACAGGGCGTAATTCTTCATTGCCCATTAACATTGCACAAAGTTCAGCGAGACTGTCTGCACAATATGCCTCAACTCCCTTAACCAATGCAACTTCTTCAGCATTTTCAGCAGGAACATAAAGAGGAATATTTAATTTTTTCGCAAGGAATGCAGCCGGCACGGCTCCTCTGACTCTCCTTAACCTTCCGTCTAAAGCAAGTTCACCCATATATAAAGCTCTTGGAATTTCCGTTAGAGTTTTTGTAGCCTTCAACATTCCCAGAGCAATCGGCAAATCTAATAATGCTCCTTCTTTTGGAATATCGGCAGGAGCGAGATTAACAGATATACGACCCTTTAAGTACAGCTCTAACGAACGCAGAGCAGCCCTTACACGTTCCTTTGATTCTCTTACGGCAACATCGGGCATACCTACGATTGAAATTGCGAAAAGCCCTCCTGTAATTTCAACTTCGACTTCAACAGGAAGAGCTTCCATACCTCTTAGAGTTACGGCAGGAATTCCGCTCATGATTTTTTACGCCTTTTCAGGAATAAATAATATCCTCCTGAAATTATTACAGCTATCGAAGCACACGCTATAGTTATTATGTGTAAATATTCTTTGAGGAGGTTTTGATGTTCACCTAGAAAATATCCTGCGAAAGTTAAAACAACTACCCAAGAACCTGCACCTATTGTTGTAAAAATTGTAAAAGTTTTCAAGGGCATTCTAGCAATTCCGGCAGGTAAAGAAATATATTGACGAATTACGGGCAATAAACGTCCAACGAGGGTGCTAACATGTCCGTGTTTCGAGAAAAATTCGTCAGCTTTATTAATTGATTCGGGAGACACGAAAAAAAATTTCCCGTATTTCAGCAAAAACGGCCGTCCTAATTTCACTGCAACCCAATAATTGAACAAAGCTCCCAATAAACTCCCTGCAATTCCCGAAATTAATACGAGTGATAAAGACATTTCGCCCTTCCAAGCAAGATAACCCGCAGGAGGCATAACAACCTCACTTGGAAAAGGGAAAAACGATGACTCAAGGAACATTAACGATATAATTCCCGTATAACCCATTCGTCCGATAGTATCAACCAGCCATTGAGTTAATGCTGTTAATATGTGCATAATAAAACCTGACTTTCTTAAAATTTTATTCCAGTCCGTACTCTTTTAACAACTGCCTGTAACGTTGTTCAACCTCACTGATTTTCGGCTCTTGTCTCTTAGGTGCAGGAGGGTTGCTCTGCTTAGGAATTGCGGCCTGAGTTGCGGGAGCTGTAACTTGCTGTTGAGCAACAGGAGCTTCAGATTGACTTGACGATGACGACTGAGACGCTTTTTCCTCAGACCTGCTTTGCATTTTCGCATAATAAGTATCGTCATTTTCCACCAAAAATAATCTCGGGCCTCTGGGATCATTATTAGCGGCTGTGTAACTCCCTCCGTGAACAGGACATGAAGATGTCGGAGCTTTACCTTTCGGGAAATATAACGGAACAGCTTGACAACCTTTACGGGCAAGATAACCTGTGCTTCTGCAAATTGAAACTTTACTGACATCGACCCATGAGGGAGGATTATCAAAATTTTGAGGAGATTGCATAACTTGTGAAGCATACGCCATAAATTTTTTCCATACAGGAGCAGCCATAGTTCCGCCAAAAGCCTTTTTACCCATAGTCTTATGATCGTCTCGTCCTACATAAACCGCTGTTGTTAATCCGGGTACTCCTCCTACAAACCATGCGTCTATAAAATCGTTTGACGTTCCTGTTTTGCCGAAGACATTTATTTTAGGAAGTGCTGCGGGCTTTCCTGTTCCTGCTCTTACGGCGTCCTGTAACATAGATCTAATTGTATAAGATGTTTCGGGGCGCATTGCTTGAGATTCGGCGGTCTGTCTTTGCTCAATGACATTTCCGTCTCTGTCTTTTATTTCACGGATCATTAAAGGAACGATTCTTTTTCCTCCGTTGTTGAAACAGTTAAAAGCTACAGCCATTTCAAGAGGCGTTAAACTCGCTGAACCTAATGCAATGGATAAATCGTTGGGCAAATATTTTGTCTCTATTCCCATGTTACGAGCCATTTGAACAATCGAATCCGTTCCGATATATGCTGCTACACGAACTGCAACAGTGTTTAACGAACTCGTCAAAGCTCTCTGCAATGTAACTTCACCTGAATAACCGTTGCTTGAATTATGAGGAGACCAACCTTTTCCCCTGCTTCCTTTCTGCTTGAAAGTTATAGGAGCATCAAGGAAATGATCGCTGGGCATTACATCTTCTTCAACGGCTGCTGCATAAACTATCGGCTTAAAACTTGAACCGGGCTGTCTGATTGCCTGAGTGGCTCTGTTGAATTTGCTCTCCTTAAAATCTTTTCCGCCGACAAGAGCTAAAACTTCACCCGTTTGTGCTTCTACACACACCAAAGCTCCCATGACATTTTTATTCAAGCCTTGAATAGCTTCACGTGCTTTGTCCTGTAACCTTACATCAAGTGTTGTATAAATTTGCATTCCTCCGCTATATACTTCGTCTTTTCCGTATTTAGGCAAGAGGTCATTAAACAATAAATGCGAAACAAAATAAGGAGCTCTGTTATATTCCTCGATTTTATTCGCACGGCTTCTAAATTCGAGTTGCTCGTTATAGGCTTCCTGTCTTTGTTCGGGAGTAATCCATTCTAACGTTTCCATTCGGCTTAAAACATAATTCTGTCGTGCCTTAGCATTGCTCAAACTGCTGAGAGGGTTATAACGTCCCGGATTTGCAATTAAACCTGCGAGTATTGCTGATTGTGCGAGGTCTAAATCTTTTGCGGATTTGTCGAAATATGTTCGAGCCGCTGTTTCTGCTCCCCAAGCTCCATGACCGAAATTAATCGTGTTCAAATAAAGTTCAAGGATTTTATCCTTAGGGAATAATTTTTCGAGCCTCATTGCGATAATTATCTCTTTAGCTTTTCTGGTAATGCTTTTTTCATGAGACAAGAATAAATTTCTCGCAAGCTGTTGAGTTATTGTACTGGCTCCCTGAACTTTTCCTTTTTCAACAATGTCAGTCCATAAAGCCCTTAAAATAGATCCGATTCTGATTCCTCCGTGCTTATAAAACGCTGAATCTTCTGCGGCTAATACAGCCTTAACTAAGTTCGGCGAAATTTGAGCAAGGTCTAAAGGCGTTCGATTTTCAATGAACAGTCGTGCTATAACTTCTCCGTTTCGGTCATATAAAATCGAAGGTAAACTGCTTTTAGGATTAGCAAGTTCAATCATGCTCGGAAGGTCTTCAGAGAGTTTCACGACGTACCACGCAACACCTGCACTTAATGCACCTGTCGTAAAAAGCACAACAAGTAAAATAGTCATGAAAAAAATTTTAAGGATTGAAAATCTTCGTCTCCTTTTTCGTTGAACCGGTTTTGAAGTTTTCGGGGCTGGTCTGCTTCTGTTCGGTGATGTGCTGAGCTGTTCCTGCATTTGAACTCTTCTCTGCTGATTATTTCTGAACAGCATTTCTTCTGGACTGATTCTAAAATTTATATTTTCACTTCCACGTGAATATCGCGGATTATTTCTTTCGTTCATAAAAAATTACCCCTCCTAAATTCTACTTTGGGAATAATATATCACAACCAGCGTTCTAAAATTTTTATTATTCCGCCTCGACGTTCGTAGCCCGTATCATACATATTTTTGAGGCTGAACCATTGATATTCTCCGTAAGTTACGGTTAAGACATTAATATCATCGTCAAGTTTTTCATAGCCTGCAAGGTTGAACCAATGCCATTCAAAATCATCAAGTTTTTTATCACGGTGATGAAGCATTAAATACGGAACGGGGAAATTATTTTCGAGCCTGTTAATTATTGTGTCCGAGAAAATTTCATAACTGACATTACCCGAAATTCCTTCGAGAATTAAAGAATCGTTGTTAATTTTCTTCAAATAGTCATAGAAGCCGCAAATATAAGTTTCAAGGAAATCAATTCCATGATAACGAGGGGTTAAATACGGTTTCATAACGGCCGCAAAACGTACAAAATCCATTCGGGATAATTTTTCGATATCGACCTTAAAGGGAAAAAGCCCTTTGAATTTTTCGTGAAAAAATCTTGCCAAGAATATACAAACATCACAGGCCGTAACAGCAGCACAGCCTCCCATATTCATATCCCATTCGGGCAACCAATCCTGATTTCCTCCGGGCGTTCCTTCAATCGTAAAGTAATCCAAAATCTTTTTTTGCATTAAGAATTGTATTCACCTCTAAAAAATTTTTGCCTGAATATTTTATAGCTATTTTCGGAAAATTAACAAAAAATCAGGAAAAAATTTTCAGCTCAATGCTTCATGCGCTGCCTTATGTGAAAATCCCCTGCTTAAAAGTCTGGTTATAATTTTTTTGTCAGAAATGCCGATTTTTTTCCAGTTGCTTGAAAGTTCATAAGCCCTCGAAATTTCATCTTCTGATTCTTCAAGGGCAGTATTAATATTTTCGCGGGATATTCCTTTTGAGTTAAGCTCGTAAAAAATTTTCGCGTTCCCCCAATGCAAATGACCTTCTACAAATAATTTCGCAAATGTTAAATCATCAATTAAACCTGATAATTCAGCTTCATTTATCAGGGAATTTATATCTTGTTCGGAAATTTTTGATGAACAAAAACGCAGCAAAAAATTTTCAGCCTGTTTTTCGGTGCATGGCCGTTTTAACAAAAAGCTGAAAAATTTTTCCCTGATTTCCTCGTAATTATTATTCTCCGATTGAATTAGTGTCATTAATAGGAGCGTCAATTATTTCGTTTTCGGGCATTATTGAATCTGTTTCGTCATCAATATCCTGTTGTGCTTTATCTATGATTTTCCCGAAATCAATAAGCAATGACATCGTATTTGGCCTCTAAATTGCCAATACTCAGATAGAGAGTTCGAATCTCACCTGTATTCATACTTGCACATGGCAGATTCCTGCCTTTATCGAAAGTCCTGATGTCTGATGTAAACGAATCCACAGACTGTCGAAAGACGGATATGTAACCTTCTTGCTTGTAAGAACGCAGACGGAATGCTGCTGGGATAATAAGACCGTCCACAATCATGTCTTTCGGAAACAGAACTCTGACAATCGTCTCGGAATTATTTACCATAGTAGTATTCATGCGCGTTATGCGCTTATGAGCTTTAAAATGCCAATCATGCTTTCAACGGAGAATGTTACATCGTCCTCTCCCTTTACGACATGGTTGTCAATGATGTAATAGGAAAAACTTTCCTTGCCAAGGCTGATGCCGGCATCGTTTTTTGTGGACTCAATCAGCATGGCTCCGTTGCTCTCAGGATAAATCATCAAGTCTGAAATCAAGTGAAGGTCAATGACATTGAGCACTGCCATGAAATTGCTGATGGCCTTTCTGGAAAGTGGGCGACCGGCATCACCGTCCCATCCGCGCTTGTTGCTCTTGTATTGGCTGATAAGCGAGGTCAGGCGCTGATAGTCAGGGTTCTGCTTGCGCATGGCCTCACGCTCCTCGCTTTCTACCTCTGCCATCAGATGCATGGCAAGAGCTTTCTTCACGTCGCGGTTTTTCGTCTGTGAATGTATATAGCCTAAAAGACCTGTGAGAACACCTGTTTGGTGTGTTCCCATCTGGCTGTTGGCTAAATAATTACTGGTCATGCTCATTTCACTCTACTTTTTTCCTGTGCAAAAGTAATGCTTTTCTTTCACGTCTGGTCTGACGTGGGGCGGAAGAAGGTGAGAAATCTTATGCGTTATGTTTACTCAGACTGCGTGAACTACGCTGACAATGGCAGGCTGACTGTCTGTGAAACGTATATTTGCAATAGTATATGGTTGAGCTTGACGCTGCACAAGCCGTGGAACTGAACGACGACATGACTTTAATATTTTACTTTCATGAGAAAGTTGTAGAGGGGTCACTTCCTTTTACGGAGTGACCTGAAGGGGT